>NZ_JBSHDU010000095.1:0-31105 GCF_053616475.1 Streptomyces sp. NPDC055815
TTGGCACGCTGTTGAGTTCTCAAGGTGCGGACGCTTCCTTCGTTCCTGTTTCCAGGCCCTCCGGGCGCTTCCTTCGTTTCCGACTCTATCAGATCCTTTCGGCGTCTGATTCCCAGTCAGCGGGATTTGTCTTTCCGGCTGTTGGGCCGTTCCGACGAGTGAGACTTTAGCGGATTCCCTGCCCCCGACGCTAATCGGGCCGCTGCGCTCAAACCTTCGAACGCGGATTCCTCATTTCGCAAAAACGCACGGAAAGCACGACGGCACGACAAAGCACCGTCAGCTTCAGTGGTTCTTGCGGAATGGCTGTCCGGGGCCGACCGGGGTCGGTGCTCACGTCGGACAACTCGGAGAACCATACGGATCGGGGGGTTCCGTGTCAACCCTGGTCCCTGGGGGTTCCTCTGCCCGGGTGACGGAAGGCGTGACGGTAGTCGCGGGGGCTGGTGCCCAGGTGGGTGGCGAAGTGCTGGCGCATGGTGACCTCGCTGCCGAAGCCGGCTCGGCGGGCCACCTCGGGGAGGGGGTGGTCGGTCCGTTCGAGGAGCTTCTGGGCTGCCGCGACGCGCTGGGTGATGAGCCAGTGGAGGGGGGTCGTTCCCGTCGTCGCGTGGAAGTGGCGGGCGAAGGAGCGGGGGGACATCCCGGCGAGCGCGGCCAGGCTCGCGACCGTGTGGGGTTCGGCGAGGTGGGCCAGGGCGTGGGCGCGTACGGCGGCGAGGGCGTCGGCGTCCCGGTCGGCGCGGGGTGTGGGGTGCTCGATGAACTGGGCCTGGGTCCCCGTACGGAAGGGGGCGGTGACCATCGAGCGGGCGACCGCGGCGGCGGCTTCGGCGCCGTGGGCGGTACGGACGAGGTGGAGGCAGAGGTCGATGCCCGCCGCCGTGCCGGCCGAGGTCCAGATGCCCGTGTCCTCGACGAAGAGGGCGTCCGGTTCGACCTGGACGGACGGGTGGAGGGCGGCCAGGGTGCTCGCGAGGTGCCAGTGGGTGACGGCGCGGCGGCCGTCCAGGAGGCCGGCGCGGGCGAGGACGAAGGCGCCGGCGCAGAGCGAGGCGACCGGGATGCCGGCGGTGTGGGCGCGGCGGAGGGCGTCGAGGACGGGGGCCGGGAGTTCGGCGTAGGGGTCCTCGATGCCGGGGACGACGACCAGGTCGGTGGGGGTGAGGTCGTCGAGCCAGCTGAGCGGGCGGTCGGGGGTGAGGGTGAGGCCGCCGCGCAGGGGGATGGGGGTGTGCGGGTCGGTGGCGGTGCGGCGGAGTTCGAAGGGCGGGACGCCGCGGAGGGTGCGGTCGCTGTCCCAGACCTCGGTGATGACGGAGATGTCGAAGGCTCTGATGCCGGGGAAGGCGAGGAGCGCGATGCGTTGGGGCTGGGGTGTGGGCGTCGGTGGCACCTTGGCAGTAAAGCATCGATCGCTGGCATTCGTACCTCTGGGAGGCGGCTGCCTGCGGCGGGAGGATCGTTGTCATGGAGATCAACGAGAACGCAGCGCTGGTGGTCATCGATGTGCAGAAGGGCTTCGAGCAGGAGTTCTGGGGGCGGCGGAACAACCCGGAGGCCGAGGCGAACATCGCGGCTCTGATCGACGTCTGGCAGGAGACGGGGCGGCCGGTCGTCTTCGTACGGCATGACTCTCCCCGGGCTGGTTCGCCGCTGGAGCCGGGGACCGAGGGGAACGAGTTCAAGGACTTCGTCGAGGAGCGGCGGGGGAAGGGGTCCGGCCCGGAGCTGTTCGTGACGAAGTCCGTGAACTCCGCCTTCTACGGGGAGCCGGATCTGGACGCCTGGCTGAAGGGCGCGGGGGTCACGCAGTTCGTGGTGGTGGGGATCCAGACCAACATGTGCAACGAGACCACGGCCCGGATGGGCGGGAACCTCGGGTACGACGTGCTGTTCCCGCTGGACGCGATGCACACCTTCGACCTGGCCGGGCCGTTCGGCTGGGCGCAGACGGCGGAGGAGCTGACCCGGGCGACGGCGGTGTCGCTGCACGGTGGGCGGTTCGCCCGGGTCGTGTCCACGGAGGACGTGCTGAAGGGCGCGTCCGCCGGGTGAGGGGTCAGCCGTTGCCGGAGGCGAGCTCGCGGCTGCGGTCGCGGGCCGCTTCCAGGGCGGCGATCAGGGCGGCCCGTACGCCGTGGTTCTCCAGTTCGCGGATGGCGCTGATGGTGGTGCCGGCCGGGGAGGTGACGGCCTCGCGGAGCTTGACCGGGTGCTCGCCGCTGTCGCGGAGCATCACGGCGGCGCCGATGGCGGCCTGGACGATGAGGTCGTGGGCCTGGGCGCGGGGCAGGCCGAGGAGGATGCCGGCGTCGGTCATGGCCTCGACGAGGAAGTAGAAGTACGCGGGTCCGGAGCCGGAGAGGGCGGTGGCGGCGTCCTGCTGGGACTCGGGGACGCGGAGGGTCTTGCCGACGCCGCCGAAGATCTCCTCCGCGTGGGCGAGGTGCTCGGGGGTGGCGTGGCTGCCGGCCGAGATGACGGACATGCCCTCGTCGACGAGGACGGGGGTGTTCGGCATGACGCGGACGACGGGGGTGCCGGCGGTGAGGCGGTCCTCGATGAAGGAGGTGGGGATGCCCGCCGCCGCGCTGATGACGAGGCGGTCCGCGGTGACGTGCGGGGTCAGCTCGTCGAGGAGGCGGCCCATGTCCTGCGGCTTGACGGCCAGGATGAGGGTGTCGGCGCGCTTGGCGGCCTCGGCGTTGGTGACGGTCTCGACGCCGTAGCGGGTGCGGAGTTCCTCGGCGCGTTCGGCGCGGCGGGTGGTGACGAGGAGGTTCGTGGGGCGCCAGCCGGCGCGGATCATGCCGCTGAGGAGCGCTTCACCGATCTTGCCGGTGCCGAGGACTGCGACGGTCTGGGTCATGGGTCTGTTCACCTCGCCGGAGGGGGCCTTTTCGACATCCTTTCACCGCTGGGGCCGTGGGTGCGTGGGGTGTCCGAGGGGCGGTCAGGCGGTGCGGCGGCGGAGGGTGGCGGCGCCGAGGCCGAGGACGAGGACGGCGCAGCCCGCGACGACGAGGGCGTCGCGGATGAAGTCGGGGGTCATGTCGGGGTGGTGGAGGACCTCGTTCATGCCGTCGACGGCGTACGACATGGGGAGGGCGTTCGAGAGGGCCTCCAGGGCGGGGGCCATGCGGTCGCGCGGGGTGAACAGGCCGCAGAGCAGGAGCTGGGGGAAGATCACGGCCGGCATGAACTGGACGGCCTGGAACTCGGACGCGGCGAAGGCGGAGACGAAGAGGCCGAGGGCGGTGCCGAGGAGGGCGTCGAGGAGGGCCACCAGGAGCAGGAGCCAGGGGGAGCCGATGACGTCGAGGCCGAGGAACCAGAGGGCGAGGCCGGTGGCCAGGAGGGACTGGAGGACGGCGACGAGCCCGAAGGCGAGGGCGTAGCCGGCGATGAGGTCGGCCTTGCCGAGGGGCATGGCGAGGAGGCGTTCCAGGGTGCCGGAGGTGCGTTCCCTGAGGGTCGCGATGGAGGTCACCAGGAACATGGTGATGAGCGGGAAGATGCCGAGGAGCGAGGCGCCGATGCTGTCGAAGGTGCGCGGGCTTCCGTCGAAGACGTAGCGGAGCAGGAAGAGCATCAGGCAGGGGACGAGGAGCATCAGGGCGATCGAGCGCGGGTCGTGGCGCAGCTGGCGCAGGACGCGGGCGGAGGTGGCGAGGGTGCGGTTCGCGTTCACGGTCGCTCCTGGTCGGCGGCGGTTCGGGCGGTGGCTTGAGCCGCTGTTCTGGCTGCGGCTTGGGCGGCGCGGGTGTTCGCCGCGTCCACGAGGTGCAGGAAGGCCTCTTCGACGGTGGCCGTGTCGTTGCGGCGGCGGAGGTCGTCGGGGGTGTCCTCGGCGAGGATCTCGCCCTCGCGCATGAGGAGGAGCCGATGGCAGCGCTCGGCCTCGTCCATGACGTGTGAGGAGACGAGGAGGGTGGTGCCGCGGTCGGCGGCGAGGCGGTGGAAGAGGTTCCACAGGTCGCGGCGGAGGACGGGGTCGAGGCCGACCGTGGGTTCGTCGAGGACGAGGAGCTCCGGGGTGCCGAGGAGGGCGACGGCGAGGGAGACGCGGCTGCGCTGTCCGCCGGAGAGCCTCCCGGCGAGGGAGTCGGCGTGGTCGGCCAGGTCGACGTCCTCGATCGCCCGGTCGACGGCGGTGCGGCGCTCGTGGCGGTGGGCGCGGCCGGGGAGCAGGACGGCGGCGAAGTAGTCGAGGTTCTGGCGGACGGTGAGGTCGTCGTAGACGGACGGGGCCTGGGTGACGTAGCCGATGCGGGAGCGGAGGGTGGGGTCGCCTGCGGGGCGGCCGAGGACCTGGAGCGTGCCGGTGACCTTGGCCTGGGTGCCGACGATGGCGCGCATGAGGGTGGTTTTGCCGCAGCCTGAGGGGCCGAGGAGGCCGGTGACCTGGCCCGTGGGGACGGTGAAGTCGATGCCGCGGAGGGCCTGGCGGTCGCCTCGTGTGGCGGTGAGGTTCTGGGCGGTGATGGCCTGCGTGTCCGTGGCCTCGCCCGCCGGGTTATTCATCATGCGATGAATAGTGGGGCTGGGGGTGCGGGGCGTCAAGGACCTGGGCGGGGTCGGTGGGCTGCGGGTGGGGGTGGGTGCGGAATCGCGCCGCGCTCGTGGTGCGGGTTCAGGCTCGGAACGCGGAGGCGCCACTTAGGGCGCCGTCCCGTGTGCCCACCCTCCCCCAAGCTCTCGGCTTCGCTCGAGCAGGGGGACCCCCATCGCCCCAGCGGGACGATTGCCCACACGGGCGTGGGCGGCGGCCCACACGGGCGGGCCGCTCCTACTTGCGCTTCGGCTTCTTGCGGGTTGCCGGGTTGCCCGTGCGGGTGTTGCGGCGCTTCTCGTACTGCGCCGCGGCCGTCTCGTACTCCGTGCGGTGGAGCTTCTCGCCCGGGGCCTCGACGAAGCAGCGGGCCGCGTAGGCGAGGAGGGCGCCGATGAAGCCGATCGCCTTCAGGCTGCGGAGGGACTCCTCGCGGGCCGGGTCGGCCGGGCGCCGGACGAAGCCCTCCCAGGTCTTGGCGAAGGCGATGGCGCTGCAGACGGCGAACATGAGGACGACGAGCGTGTTGACGATGCCGCCGACGTCGGCGATCTGCAGGCCCTCGTAGGCGAAGCGCAGCACGAAGCACGCCGCGACGGCGGCGGCGAGCGCGGCGGCGGCGAGGCCGGCACGGCGCAGTGCGTAGTGGCCGCTGTGGTCGACCCAGGTCGTGCCGAAGAAGCGGATCTCCTCCGGCTGCGGTCCGGTCTTGGTCTGCTCTTCGTCGCTCACAGGGTCGATTATCCCCGGGCGGCGGGTGGAAGGGCTCAGGGGCAGCGCGGTGCGACCATGCCGTCGCTGCCCGTGTGGACGTAGGCGTCGGCGACGTACTCGCCCGGCGCTATGTTGTCCCAGATGTTCGTCGTGCCGTACGGGCCGCTGACCCACTCGCCGTACTTCTGGCACTGGATGGCGACGGTGGCTCCCAGCGCCAGCACCCGGACGATCGGGTACTTGGTGCTCGGTCCCGAGCGCACGTTGACCCGGTAGCCGGGCGCGACCTCGTAGCGCGTGGTCATGGTGTCCTCCCCCTGTGGCGCGAACGGTGGCGCAAAAGCGCTCCGCCGAGTTTCACTCTCCGCGACGCGCAGGCTAGCAAGCCCCGCCGACATCCCGGGTGTCATGGACTAGGCTCCGTCGGGTCGCGCACGTGCGCGCGATGTGACGGGCGACTCACGGGGGTGGGCGATGCCACCGTTGCGCGGTACCGATGCCGAGCGGTATGCGGAGGAGCCCGAGTACGCGGGCGACTACCGCCTCCAGGCATGTCTGGGGGCCGGCGGCATGGGCGTCGTGCACCTCGCGTCCTCCGCCTCGGGCCTGCGGCTCGCGGTCAAGGTCGTGCACGCACGGTATGCGGAGGACCCCGAGTTCAGGGCGCGTTTCCGCCAGGAGGTCGCGGCCGCCCGCCGGGTCAGCGGGGCCTTCACCGCGCCGGTCGTGGACGCCGACCCCGATGCCGTACGCCCCTGGATGGCGACCCTCTACGTGCCCGGCCCCACGCTCGCCGACCAGGTGAAGCGGAACGGTCCGCTGTCCCCGGCCGAACTGCGCCGGCTCACCGCCGGGCTCGCGGAGGCGCTGCGCGACATCCACCGGGCCGGGGTCGTCCACCGGGACCTCAAGCCCAGCAACGTCCTGCTGACCGACACCGGCCCGAAGGTCATCGACTTCGGGATCTCCCGGCCGGTCGACAGCGATCTGCACACGGAGACGGGCAAGCTCATCGGCTCGCCGCCGTTCATGGCGCCCGAGCAGTTCCAGCGGCCGCGGGAGGTCGGGCCGGCGGCGGACGTCTTCGCGCTGGGCTCGGTGCTCGTGCACGCGGCCACCGGGCACGGTCCGTTCGACTCGGACAGCCCGTACATCGTGGCGTACCAGGTCGTCCACGACGAGCCGGATCTGACGGGGGTGCCGGCCGACCTGGCGCCGCTCGTCGCCCGCTGCCTCGCCAAGGAGCCGGTCGAGCGGCCGACCCCGGCCCAGATCATGCAGGCGCTGCTGCCTCCCTCGTACGAGGCCGACGCCTTCATACCGGCACAGCGGCGGCGGCCTTCCCTGCCGGAGGCCGACGGCGGCCACGCGCCCGCGTGGGACGCGGACACGCCCGTACGGGCCGACGCGCCGGCCCCGCCCCGTCGCGGGTCGCGCCTCGGGAGGCGGATCCGGCCGCGCCCGACGATCGCCGTCGTCGGCGCGCTCGCGCTGACCGCGGCCGGCCTGTACGCGGCGCTCGACCGGCCGGCGGACCACGGGCCCGAGACCCCCACGCGCCCGGCCGAGGTGGCCACCTCCTTCGCCGGCTGGCACACCCCGCTCCAGCAGCACGGCCCGACGGCCGCGCCCGCCTGCGCCCATGACGGGGGCGCGCTGTACTGCACGGCCCGCGGCGTCGGCATCGCCCGGCTCGACCCGGTGACCGGGCAGATCCTCTGGTCGCGGACCGCGCCCGTGCAGGACTCCCCGAACGCCCCCGTACCGCTCGCGGAGGGACTGGTCGGGGCCGCGGCTCCGACGGATCCCCTGCGGGCGTACGCGACCGCCGACGGCGCCCCCGGCTGGACCGCCGGCGGGAAGCTCCCCGAGGTGTACCGGCCGGCCGGTTCCGCCGTCGTCCTGGCCGACGGCGTCGGCGGCATCCGGGCGATCGACGCGCGGAGCGGCAAGGAGCTGTGGCGGCACGGCCTGGCCGGCTTCACGGCCCCTCTGCTGCGGTCGTACGACGCGCCGTCCGGGCTCCTCACGGTGTCCGAGAGCTCCTTCGACGGGACCCACACCCGGGTCGGCGCGATCCGGCCCGCCACCGGCGAGCTGGTCCGGCAGTGGAAGCTGGACGGCAACCTCGAGCCGCTGGGCCGCACCGGTGACGGCACGCTCGTCCTCGCGTCCCTCTACCAGTCCACGCTCGTCGACTCCCTGGTCCTCGTCGGCCCCGGCGAGGGCGACGACGCCCCCGTGCGCAAGGTGCACCTGCCGTACCGGATCGAGCTCCGGGGCATCGCCGTGCGCGGCGCCGTCGTCCATCTGCTCGACGCGGACGGGCGGCTCACCGCCGTCGACACCGCCGCGGCGAAGGGCCGGGTGCTGTGGGGACTGGAGACGGCCGCGGGCAATGTCTCCGCGCCGGTCATCGGGCCGGGCGACCGGCTGTACTTCTCCGCCCAGGACGGCCGTCTGATCGCCGTGGACACCGCGCGCGGGGCGATGATCGGCCAGACCAGGCCGCGGATGCAGAACGGCCGCCTCGACGGGTACGCGACCCTGGTGCCCGCGCCGCTCGTCGCCGGGGACCGGGTCTTCGGGACGGCGCCGGACGGCTCCGTGTTCGCGGTGGACGGGCGCGACCCGGCCTCCTGGTGAGGGCCGGCTGACACGTACGGACGACGGACACGACGGAGGGGAGCGGGCCCGTAGCCCGCTCCCCTCCGTCGTACGTCTCGCTGCCGGGGTCAGCCCAGCTTCGTCACGTCCCGGACCGCGCCCTTGTCGGCGCTGGTCGCCATCGCCGCGTACGCCCGCAGCGCCGCCGACACCTTGCGCTCCCGGTTCTTCGGCGCGTACACGCCGCCGAGGGCCTCGCGGCGGGCCGCGAGGGTCTCGTCGTCGACGAGCAGCTCGATCGAGCGGTTCGGGATGTCGATGCGGATGCGGTCGCCGTCCTCGACGAGGGCGATCGTGCCGCCCGAGGCCGCCTCAGGCGAGGCGTGGCCGATGGAGAGGCCCGAGGTGCCGCCCGAGAAGCGGCCGTCCGTGACGAGGGCGCACGCCTTGCCCAGGCCGCGGCCCTTCAGGTACGAGGTCGGGTAGAGCATCTCCTGCATGCCGGGGCCGCCCTTGGGGCCCTCGTAGCGGATGACGACGACGTCGCCCTCCTTGACCTCCTTGAGGAGGATCTTCTGGACGGCCTCGTCCTGCGACTCGCAGACGACGGCCGGGCCCTCGAAGGTCCAGATCGACTCGTCGACGCCGGCGGTCTTCACGACGCAGCCGTCGACGGCGAGGTTGCCGTGCAGGACCGCGAGGCCGCCGTCCTTCGAGTACGCGTGGGCCACGTCGCGGATGCAGCCGCCGGCCGCGTCCACGTCGAGGGCCTCCCAGCGCTCGGACTGGGAGAAGGCGGTCGCGGAGCGGACGCAGCCGGGGCCCGCGTGGAACAGCTCGACGGCCTCCTCGGAGGCGGCGCCGCCGCGCACGTCCCAGACGTCCAGCCACTCCTTGATGGAGCGGGAGTGGACGGAGTGGACGTCCTCGTTGAGCAGGCCCCCGCGGTACAGCTCGCCGAGGATGGCCGGGATGCCGCCGGCCCGGTGCACGTCCTCCATGTAGTACGTGCGGTCCTTGGCGACGTTCGGGGCGACCTTCGACAGGCAGGGCACCCGGCGGGAGACCTCGTCCATGTCCGGCAGGCCGTAGTCGACCTCGGCCTCCTGGGCGGCGGCGAGCAGGTGCAGGATCGTGTTGGTCGAGCCGCCCATGGCGATGTCGAGGGCCATGGCGTTCTCGAAGGCGGCGCGGGTCGCGATCGAGCGGGGCAGGACGGAGGCGTCGTCCTCGTCGTAGTAGCGACGGGTGATGTCGACGACCGTGCGGGCCGCGTCCTCGTACAGCCCCTTGCGGGCGGTGTGGGTGGCGAGCAGCGAGCCGTTGCCGGGGAGGGAGAGGCCGATGGCCTCGGTCAGGCAGTTCATCGAGTTGGCGGTGAACATGCCGGAACAGGAGCCGCAGGTCGGACAGGCGTTCTCCTCGATCCGGAGCATGTCCTCGTCCGAGATCTTGGGGTTCACGGCGTCGGACATCGCGTCGACCAGGTCGAGCGTGCGGACGGTGCCGTCGACCAGGACCGCGCGGCCGGCCTCCATCGGGCCGCCGGAGACGAAGACCGTCGGGATGTTGAGGCGCAGGGCCGCCATCAGCATGCCGGGGGTGATCTTGTCGCAGTTGGAGATGCAGATCAGGGCGTCGGCGCAGTGCGCCTCGACCATGTACTCCACGCTGTCCGCGATCAGGTCGCGGGAGGGCAGGGAGTAGAGCATGCCGCCGTGGCCCATGGCGATGCCGTCGTCGACGGCGATCGTGTTGAACTCGCGGGCGATGCCGCCGGCGGCGGTGATGGCCTCGGAGACGATCCGGCCGACCGGCTGGAGGTGGGTGTGACCGGGGACGAACTCCGTGAAGGAGTTGGCCACGGCGATGACGGGCTTCCGGCCGATGTCCGCGCCGGGTACACCGGAGGCGCGCATAAGGGCGCGGGCGCCCGCCATGTTGCGGCCGTGGGTGACAGTGCGGGACCTCAGCTCGGGCATCGTCGCTCGCTCCTCGTGATGGGTGTGCTTGCATTCGAGCGTACGCCGACGCTCCAAGATCCGGACAGGGTGTCCGACATGCGGGACGGGTGTTCAGGTCTCGGACGGTCGGCCGGCTCGGGGTCGAGGTCCGGCTTGGGGTGGTCGGCCGGCTCGGGGTCAGGACTCGGGCGGTCGGCCGGCCCGGGTCGGGCCTCGGGTGTCGCGCGGGCCCGGGGTCAGGCTTCGGTCAGGTAGCGCTGGAGGGTCGGGGCCACCTGTTCGACGATCCGCTCCGGGTCCGCCGAGGCCAGCGGCTCGACCTGGATCACGTACCGCATGATCACGATCCCGATCATGTGGGAGGCGGCCAGTTCCGCGCGGAAGCCCGGGTCCGGCACGTCGAGCTCGGCCGCGATCCGCTCCAGGAGCCGGCGCAGCACGAAGGTCCGCAGCACCTTGGCCGCCGCCTCGTGGGTGAGGGCGGAGCGGACGATGGCGAGGAGCGGGGCGCGGGACGCCGGGTTCTCCCAGACGCCGATGAAGAAGCGCGCGAGCCGTTCGCCGATGGCCTCGCGGGGGCCGCCGAGGATGGCCGGGACGACGGCCGTGGGCTCGAAGGAGACCTCGATGGCGGCGGCGAAGACCTCGTCCTTCGTGCCGAAGTAGTGGTGCACGAGCGCCGGGTCCACCCCGGCGGCCTTGGCGATGCCACGGACCGAGGCCTTGTCGTAGCCGCGCTCGGCGAACTGGGCGCGGGCCGCCTCCAGGATGCGGGTCCGGGCGCCCGGACCGCTCTCCTCCTCGGTACGGGACGGTCGGCCGCGCCGGCGCGGGGCCGGGTCGGTCATGGGCGGGGGGCCCGTTCGGCCGGGCGGGCGGCCGTGCCCGGGGCGGGGTGGGCGGCCGCCGAGGCGAGGTGGAGCCGGGTGAAGGCGAGGGCCTCCGCGAGGTCGGCCTCGCGTTCGGCGGCTGACATCGCGCGGCGGGTGTTGACCTCGATGACGACGTGCCCGTCGAAGCCGGTGAGCGCGAGCCGCTCCAGGAGCTCGGCGCAGGGCTGGGTGCCGCGCCCCGGGACGAGGTGCTCGTCCTTGGCGGAGCCCTTGCCGTCGGCGAGGTGGACGTGGCCGAGCCGGTCGCCCATGCGGTCGATCATCGCGAGGGCGTCGGTGCGGGCGGTCGCGGTGTGCGAGAGGTCGACGGTGAAGTGCCGGTAGTCGTCCTTGGTGACGTCCCACTCAGGGGCGTACGCGAGCATCTCGCGGTCCTTGTACCGCCACGGGTACATGTTCTCGACGGCGAACCGGACGTCCGTCTCGTCCGCCATCCGCCAGATGCCGGTCACGAAGTCCTTGGCGTACTGGCGCTGCCAGCGGAACGGCGGGTGCACGACGACCGTCGACGCGCCGAGCCGCTCGGCCGCCGCCTGCGCGCGCTGGAGCTTGGCCCACGGGTCGGTGGACCAGACGCGCTGGGTGATGAGGAGGCAGGGGGCGTGCACGGCCAGGATCGGGACCTGGTGGTAGTCGGAGAGCCGGCGCAGCGCCTCGATGTCCTGGCTGACCGGGTCGGTCCACACCATGACCTCGACGCCGTCGTACCCGAGGCGCGCGGCGATCTCGAAGGCCGTCGCCGTCGACTCCGGATAGACCGAGGCCGTCGACAGGGCGACCTTCGCATCCGGGATGCGCACCACTGGTTCTGCCACGGGGAACAGCGTACGGGGCGGGCCGGGGGGCCGGGGGGTGGTTCCGGTCACGCCCGGGCCCGTACGCGACGCGGCTCGCGGGGACTCCCGTCGGTGCTCGCGGGGACTCCCCGCCGTGCTCGCGGGTACTCCCGTCCGTGCTCGCGGGTACTCACGCCCGTGCTCGCGGGTCCTCCCGGCCGTGCCCGGCTCAGCCCTCCCGGGCTTCCCGTCAGTGCTCCGGCAGGTGGTCCAGGCGGCGCAGGATGACGCCCTCGCGCAGGGCCCAGGGGCAGATCTCCAGCTCCTCGACGCCGAGCAGGTCCATCGCACCCTCGGCGACGAGCGCGCCCGCGAGGACCTGTCCCGCGCGGCCCTCCGAGACGCCGGGCAGGGCGGCCCGCTCGGGCACGGTCATCGCGGCGAGGCGCGGGACCCACTCCTCCAGGGACTTGCGGGTCAGGATCCGCTGGACGTAGAGGCCCTCGCCGGAGCCGGGGGCGCCGGCGATCCTGGCGAGCTGCTTGAAGGTCTTGGAGGTGGCCACGACGTGGTCGGGGCGGCCGAAGCGGCTGAACTCGCCGACCGTACGGGCGATCTGCGCGCGCACATGGCGGCGCAGGGCCTTCACGTCGGCGGTGTCGGCGGGGTCGCCGGGCAGCCAGCCCGCCGTGAGGCGGCCGGCGCCGAGGGGCAGGGAGACCGCCGTGTCCGGGTCCTCGTCGATGCCGAAGGCGACTTCGAGGGAGCCCCCGCCGATGTCGAGGAGGAGCAGCTTGCCGGCGGACCAGCCGAACCAGCGGCGGGCGGCGAGGAAGGTGAGCCGGGCCTCCTCCTCGCCGGTGAGGACCTGGAGGTCGACCCCGGTCTCGTCCTTCACGCGCGCGAGGACCGCGTCGGCGTTGCTGGCCTCGCGCACCGCGGAGGTCGCGAAGGGCAGCACCTCCTCGCAGCCCTTGTCCTCGGCGGCCAGGAGCGCGTCCCGCACGGTCGCGATGAGCCGCTCGACGCCGCCGGGCGCGATCGCGCCCCGCTCGTCGAGCAGTTCGGCGAGCCGCAGCTCTGCCTTGTGCGAGTGGGCGGGCAGCGGTCGGGCGCCGGGGTGGGCGTCCACCACGAGCAGGTGCACTGTGTTCGAACCGACGTCGAGGACTCCGAGTCTCATGGGCGGAACGCTACTGCGCGGAGCCGCATACGCTTGGTGTCGTGCCAAAGACGAAGAAGGCGAAGCCGGACAAAGTGAACGACGGCTCCGACGTGAGCGCGGCCAGGACCGCGCACGCGGCGAAGGCCGTGAAGGCGGTCAAGGTCGGGAAGCAGAAGCGCGGCAAGGCCGAGGAGCCCGACGAGAAGGGCCTCGACTTCGCGCGCGCGTGGGTCGAGTTTCCCGATCCGGCCGACGAGGAGCAGGTCTTCCGCTGTGACCTGACCTGGCTGACCTCCCGCTGGACCTGCATCTTCGGCAACGGCTGCCAGGGCATCCAGGAGGGGCGCGCCGACGACGGCTGCTGCACGCTGGGCGCGCACTTCTCCGACGAGGACGACGAGAAGCGGGTCGCGGAGCACGTGGCGCGGCTCACTCCGGAGCTGTGGCAGTTCCACGACGTCGGTACGGATTCGGGCTGGGTGCAGCTCGACGAGGACGGCGACCGGCAGACCCGCCGCTGGGAGGGGTCCTGCATCTTCCAGAACCGGCCCGGTTTCGCGGGCGGCGCGGGCTGCTCGCTGCACATCCTGGCGATGAAGGAGGGCCGGGAGCCGCTGGAGACGAAGCCGGACGTGTGCTGGCAGCTGCCGGTGCGGCGGACGTACGACTGGATCGACCGGCCCGACGACACCAAGGTCCTCCAGGTGTCGATCGGCGAGTACGACCGGCGCGGCTGGGGTCCGGGCGGTCACGACCTGCACTGGTACTGCACGACGGCGTCGTCGGCGCACGTCGGCGGTGAGCCGGTCTACGTCTCGTACCGGCCGGAGCTGGTCGAGATGATGGGCGAGGAGGCGTACGGGGTCCTGGCCGGGCTGTGCGAGGCGCGGCTCGCCTCGCAGCTGCCGCTGGTGGCTCCGCATCCGGCGGATCCCGCTCCCTAGGACCTCAGGCGGATCCCGTCTCCTAGGACGGTGGTCCCTCCGTCGACGGCGGGGTCGTGCCCGGGTCCGAGGTCGTGGGCGGGGGTTCCTCGGTCGTCGGGGGCGTTGTGGTCGGTTCCGTCGTCGGCTCGGTGGTCGGCGGCGGGGTCGTGGGTTCGGTCGTCGGCGGGGTCGTCGGCGGGGTCGTCGGTTCCGTGGTGGGCGGGGTCGTGGGCGGGGTCGTCGGTTCCGTGGTGGGCGGGCTGGTCGGCGGGGTCGTCGGCTCCGTCGTCGTGACCGGCGGGGGTGTGATGACCCGGCCGGTCGGCGGCTTGGCCTGCCGGTAGCCGTCGATCCTCACCTCCGCGCCCGAGGGGTTCACGCCCACGCGCGCGCTCCAGGGGCCGACGGGTTCGCGGGTGTGGTCGACGCGGACGGTGATCGTGATCTGCTCGCCGGGGCGGAGCGTGCCGGAGGCCCGGTTCACGTACAGCCAGGGTGCGTCCGTCCACAGCGACCAGTCGACGGGCGAGCCGCCGGAGGCGGTGAGCGTGAGCAGGGTGAGGTCGCCGTGGCCGCCGGCGGTGACGGTGATCCAGCCGGCGGCGGGTTCGCCGGGCCGGGCCGGTCGGGTGGGGCCGCCGGGGCTGACGACCTCGACGGAGACGTCGGGGGCGCGGCTGCCCTGGGTGAAGCGGGGCTCGGGGGTTGTGCGGGAGTTCCCCGCGTTCTCGTAGCGGTCGCCGTCCGGGCCCACCGGTTCGTCCGCCTCGCGCGCGCTGATCCTGCGGCCGTCGTGGCCGGCGGTGTCCGCGTCCGGGGTGCCGCGGTAGGAGGTCCACAGGGCGAGGACGGGGGCGGCGACCACGGCGGCGACGACCGTGGTGGTCACCGCGCGGGACCGCATCCGGTCGCGGCGGGCGACGTGGTCCTTCGGGTCCAGGGGGAAGCCGGTCGGCGCGAAGCGCGGGGCGCCGGCACGCGCGCGCGGGACGTGCAGCATCGCCATGTACGCGGCGGCCCGGGGCGCCTCGACGAGCGGCAGCCGGTCCGCGGGGAGGGCCGGGGCGCCGGGCCAGGGGCCCGCGGCGCCGACGCGCTCGGCGGCGCGGCGGCAGCGGGGGCAGTCGTCGACGTGCCGGACGAGTTCGGCGCGCAGGGCGGCCGAGAGGAGCACCTGGTGGTCGCCGGTGAGCCGGGCGACGGTGGGGCAGCTGCCGGTCTCGACGACCGCGAGGGCGGCGCGGGTGCGCTCGACCTCGCAGCCGGCGGTGGCGAGGAGTTCGCGGGCGGCGAGCGGGTCGAGGGAGAGCACGGCGGCGACCTGGCGGTGGCTGAGGCCGTGCCGCACGGCGAGCTCCAGGGCCTCGCGCTGCTCGGGCGTGGTGCCCGCGGCCTCGGGCCAGGCGAGCTGGGCGAGCTCGGCGCGGCGGCGCTCGGCGGTCTCCTCGGAGACCCGGGGCGGCTCGGGGGCGGTGACGGCCGGGCGGCCGGTGTGGGCGCCCTGGCGCTTGCGGCGCTGCTCGCCGAGGCTGCGCAGACAGGCCCAGCGGGCGAGGGCGTACAGCCAGGCCGTGCGTCCGTCCTCGTCGGAGGGGCAGCGGCCGTGGTGGCGCTCGGCGACGGCGAGGACGTCGCCGAGGACGGCGGTGGCCGTGTCGTGGTCGCAGAGCACGGAGAGGCAGTACGTGAAGAGGCCGTCGAGGGCGGCCTCGTAACGGGCGGGGGGACGCCGGCCGAGCGTGCGCGGTCCCTGGTCCGCGGCGCGGTGCGCCCGGTGTGCGCCGGTGGTGCGTGCGGGGGATTCCAGCCTGCTGCTCGTCACGGGGCGACCGTAGGCAGGACGGGGGGCACTCTTCGTACCGGTTGCTCCATTCTCATTCTTACGGGTGAAGGTATCGCTCGAAAGGGGACAGGAAGCGGGTGTTCCGCTGCCGTGGGGCTCCCCCTGTGGACGACGGCGGCCCGTTGTCGGTGGCGGCGGATACGGTGTCGCTCATGGCTGCCCGTACGAAAACCGCCAAGGACCGGCCGTCCTACCGCTGCACCGAGTGCGGCTGGCAGACGGCCAAGTGGCTCGGCCGCTGCCCCGAATGCCAGGCTTGGGGGACGGTCGAGGAGTACGGCGCGCCCGCCGTCCGGACCACCGCGGCGGGGCGCGTCTCCACCGCCGCGCTGCCCATCGCCCAGGTCGACGGCCGGCAGGCGACCGCCCGGTCGACCGGCGTCGACGAGCTGGACCGGGTCCTCGGCGGGGGCCTGGTGCCCGGCGCCGTCGTGCTGCTCGCGGGCGAGCCCGGCGTCGGCAAGTCCACGCTCCTGCTCGACGTGGCGGCCAAGGCGTCCAGCGACGAGCACCGCACGCTGTACGTCACGGGCGAGGAGTCCGCGAGCCAGGTCCGGCTGCGCGCCGACCGGATCAACGCGCTCAGCGACCATCTCTACCTGGCGGCCGAGACCGATCTGTCCGCCGTCCTCGGGCACCTCGACGCCGTGAAGCCCTCCCTGCTGATCATGGACTCGGTGCAGACCGTCGCCTCCCCCGAGATCGACGGCGCGCCCGGCGGCATGGCCCAGGTCCGCGAGGTCGCGGGAGCCCTCATCCGGGCGTCCAAGGAGCGCGGCATGTCGACGCTCCTCGTCGGCCACGTCACCAAGGACGGCGCCATCGCGGGCCCGCGGCTCCTGGAGCACCTGGTCGACGTCGTGCTGAGCTTCGAGGGCGACCGGCACGCGCGGCTGCGCCTGGTCCGGGGCGTGAAGAACCGGTACGGGGCGACCGACGAGGTCGGCTGCTTCGAGCTGCACGACGAGGGCATCACGGGGCTCGCCGACCCCTCCGGGCTCTTCCTGACCCGGCGCGACGTGGCCGTGCCCGGCACCTGTCTGACGGTCACCCTGGAGGGCCGCCGTCCGCTCGTCGCCGAGGTCCAGTCGCTGACGGTGGACTCCCAGATCCCCTCCCCGCGCCGGACGGTCTCGGGTCTGGAGACCTCGCGGGTCTCGATGATGCTGGCGGTCCTGGAGCAGCGCGGCCGGATCAGCGCGCTGGGCAAGCGGGACATCTACAGCGCGACCGTCGGCGGGGTGAAGCTCACCGAGCCCGCCGCCGACCTGGCGATCGCGCTCGCGCTGGCCTCCGCCGCGAGCGACACCCCGCTGCCGAAGAACCTGGTCGCGATCGGCGAGGTCGGGCTCGCGGGCGAGGTGCGGCGGGTGACGGGGGTGCAGCGGCGGCTCGCCGAGGCGCACCGGCTCGGGTTCACGCACGCGCTGGTCCCGGGCGATCCGGGGAAGGTGCCGGCGGGGATGACGGTGACGGAGGTGGCGGACGTGGGGGACGCGCTCCGGGTGCTGCCGCGGAGCCGTCGGGCGAAGGCGCCTCAGGAGGCGGCCGGCCACTGATCGAGCCCGCGCCTCGGGGGTGTCGCTAGACTTTGCCCTGGTCTCGCCCATCCGTACGAGCCGGAGGAGTGCAGTGGCAGCCAAGGACGGGGCAGCAGCTCCCGGAAGGTCCGGCGCAGGCTCCGGCAACGAAGCGCTGATGCGCGCCGCCCTGAGCGCGGTCGCGCCGGGTACCGCGCTGCGCGACGGCCTGGAGCGGATCCTCCGGGGAAACACGGGCGGTCTCATCGTGCTCGGCCTGGACAAGACGGTCGATTCGATGTGCACCGGCGGTTTCGAGCTGGACGTCGAGTTCACCGCCACGCGCCTGCGTGAGCTGTGCAAGCTGGACGGCGCGCTCGTCCTCGACAAGGACATCACCAAGATCCACCGCGCGGGTGTGCAGCTGGTCCCGGACGCCTCCATTCCCACCGAGGAGACCGGCACCCGCCACCGCACCGCGGACCGGGTCTCCAAGCAGTGCAGGTTCCCGGTCGTCTCCGTGTCGCAGTCGATGCGTCTGATCGCGCTGTACGTGGACGGGGAGCGCCGGGTCCTGGAGGAGTCGGCCGCGATCCTGTCCCGCGCCAACCAGGCGCTCGCGACCCTGGAGCGGTACAAGCTGCGGCTCGACGAGGTGGCCGGCACGCTCTCCGCCCTGGAGATCGAGGACCTGGTCACGGTCCGGGACGTCACCGCGGTCGCGCAGCGCCTGGAGATGGTCCGCCGGATCGCCACGGAGATCGCCGAGTACGTGGTCGAGCTCGGCACCGACGGGCGACTGCTCTCGCTCCAGCTCGACGAGCTGATCGCGGGAGTGGAGCCGGAGCGCGAGCTGGTGATCCGGGACTACGTGCCGGAGCCGACGGCGAAGCGTTCGCGGACGGTCGCCGAGGCACTCACCGACCTGGACGCGCTCACCCACACCGAGCTGCTGGAACTTCCCGTCGTGGCGCGGGCCCTCGGCTACAGCGGTTCGCCGGAGACCCTCGACTCGGCGGTCTCGCCGCGCGGCTACCGGCTCCTGGCGAAGGTGCCGCGGCTGCCCGGCGCGATCATCGAGCGGCTCGTGGAGCACTTCGGCGGGCTGCAGAAGCTCCTCGCGGCGAGCGTGGACGACCTCCAGACCGTCGACGGCGTCGGCGAGGCCCGGGCCCGCAGCGTCCGCGAGGGCCTGTCGCGGCTCGCGGAGTCCTCGATCCTGGAGCGGTACGTCTAGCAGTACCGATCAGGCAGAGGTACCGCTCAGTCCTTGGTACCGCTCAGTCCTTCGCCAGCGTGAACGAGGCCGGGGGCACCTTCGTGCCCGGCATCGTGGCTTCCGCGAGGTACGTGCCGGGGCCGGCCTGGCCCGCCGGGGCGCTCGCGCACTGCGGGGCGCTGCGGCCGCGGTCCCATTCCACGGTGTGGGTGATGGTGGCGTGCGCGGGGACGCGCAGCAGGACCGGGTCGCCGGGGCGCGGGCAGTCGGCGGTGGACCAGACCTCGTCGTCCCGGGCGTCGCTGATCGTCAGAACCGCGCTGCGGGGCCCGAAGTCGGCCTTGCAGGTGGTGTTCGAGGTGTTCTTGGCGACGAGGTGGAAGCGCGGCTTCTCCCCGGCCTCGTAGGCGAGCTTGCTGGTGCGGAGCGTCAACTGCAGTGCTCCGGCGGGGCAGTTCGGGAGCGGGGAGTCGGCCGGGACCTGCTGGCCCGCGCCGGTGCCCGCGCCTCCGTCGCCGCCGGCTCCGTCGGTGTCGCCGTTCTTGCCGGTGCCCGCGGTGCCGCCCGCGTCCGTACCGGCGTCGGTTCCGGCGTCGGCGCCCGCGCCCTCGTCCGTACCGGAGCCCGCGGAGCCGCCGTTGGCGCCGGAGTCGCCCGACTCGTCGCGTCCGCCGGGCTGTTGGCTGATCGCCGGGCCGGTGCCGGAGGGTCCCGGGGTGATCGAGGGCGGGGTCGGCGACGAGCCGTTGGCGGCGTCGTTCGTCTTCTTCCCGCCGCCGTCACCGGAGGTGACGGCCCATACGGCGAGCAGCGCGAGAAGCGCCACCAGGCACAGCGCCACCGCCCTCCGTCGCCAGTAGATGGTGGAGGGAAGCGGCCCGACCGGATTGCGCAAAGATCCCACGACCCGAACCTTACGAGAGATCCGGCCCAACTCCCGCCCCACCCGCCGCCCGAGACCTCAAGTTTTGCCGATGATCACATCCGTCGGTTCCGGGAACTTTTCTCGCAACCCCGCCGGAAACCGTAGGCAACCGGCGCGAATCGCAGCCCCCCACTTTCGTCGGGGGTCGCTCTGGCCGTTGGCCCGGGGCGGCGGACTCCGGATTCCGGTTAGCGTCATGGACCATGAACACCCTCCTCGACCTCTCCGACCGTCTGTATCTCGACGTCGCCGACTTCGCCCACTCCACGCCCACCTGGTTCCAGGACCTCGCCACGGTGTGGACGGAGCTCGGGCTGCTGCTCTTCGGCGTGCTGTTCCTCGCCGGCTGGTGGCGCTCCCGGGAGGGGTCGAGCCGGGCGATGGCGCTCGCGCTGCTCGCCCCGGTCGCCACCGGTTTCGGATACGTGGTGAGCGAGGCGGCGAAGTCGCTGGTCGACGAGGAACGTCCGTGCCGCGCGGTCGCCGGCGCGCCCTACGCGCTCGTCACCTGCCCGCCGCACGGCGACTGGTCCTTCCCCAGCAACCACTCGGCCATCGCGGGCGCCGCCGCGATCGCGCTCGCGCTGTCCTGGCGGGGGATCGTCTGGCTGACCGTGCCGATGGCGCTGCTCATGGCCTTCTCCCGGGTCTTCGTCGGGGTCCACTACCCGCACGACGTGACCGTCGGCCTGCTGCTCGGCGCCCTGGTCGCCTTCCTCGTGATGCGGCTGGCGGAGCGGCCCGTACGGGCCCTGGTGGAGACGGCCCGGTCGAGCCGTAACTCTTCCGTGGTGTGGTGCGCGGGGCGCGGGCCGAGTGCACACGCCTCCGCGCACGCCCCCGCGCACTCCGAGCGGCGCTCGCGGGCACGCCACGGCGCGCACTGATCGCGCCGGGGACGTGCCAGGATCGGGGGTGCCATGACTTCCATCGACACTCCCCCGACTTCCGAGGCCCCCGTCCCCCCGGCGCTCCCCGCCGAGCTGCACGGGCCCGTCCTCGCCTGGTTCGACCGGCACGCCCGTGACCTGCCCTGGCGCCGCCCCGAGGCCGGTGCCTGGGGCGTCATGGTCAGCGAGTTCATGCTCCAGCAGACCCCGGTCGTCCGGGTCCTCCCCGTGTACGAGCAGTGGCTGGCGCGCTGGCCGCGCCCGGCCGACCTGGCCGCCGAGGCCCCCGGCGAGGCGGTCCGCGCCTGGGGCCGGCTCGGCTATCCGCGCCGGGCGCTGCGGCTGCACGCGGCGGCCGTCGCCATAACGGAGCGGCACCACGGCGACGTGCCCCGCGACCACGGTCAGCTGCTCGCGCTGCCCGGCATCGGGGAGTACACGGCGGCGGCGGTGGCCTCCTTCGCGTACGGGCAGCGGCACGCCGTCCTGGACACCAATGTGCGCCGGGTCTTCGCGCGGGCGGCGACCGGCGTCCAGTACCCGCCGAACGCGACCACGGCAGCCGAGCGGCGGCTCGCCCGCGCGCTGCTGCCGGAGGACGAGTCGACGGCGTCCCGCTGGGCGGCGGCTTCCATGGAGCTGGGCGCGCTGGTGTGCACGGCGAAGAACGAGGACTGCGGGCGCTGCCCGATCGCCGAGCGGTGCGCCTGGCGGCTCTCGGGGAAGCCGGCGCACGACGGGCCGCCGCGGCGGGGCCAGACGTACGCCGGGACCGACCGTCAGGTCCGCGGCCGGCTGCTCGCCGTGCTGCGGGAGTCGGCGGAGCCGGTGGCGCAGGCGGCCCTGGACGCGGTCTGGGACGAGCCGGTGCAACGGGCCAGGGCCCTGGACGGTCTGGTCGCGGACGGTCTCGTCGAGCCACTGGACGGCGGCCGGTACCGGCTGCCGCTGTCCTGATCCGCCGGGTGGGCTGCTGAGGCCCGCTCTCCTCGGGACAGGGCGTCGAAACCTTCTCCTCCCCCGTTGTTACACAACCGATGGGTAGCCGTGCGTCGACCGACGGCTGCCCCGCACAGCCCCGTGACAACCGCTCCGTAGCGTCATCGACGACACGAGGAACGAAGCAGGTCACGGGGATCGGAGGCGGTTCGGATGAGGCACGGCGAGGTGCTCGACTTCGAGGAGTACGTACGCACGCGGCAGGACGCGCTGCTGCGCAGCGCCCGCCGTCTCGTGGCCGACCCCGTCGACGCCCAGGACCTGCTCCAGACGGCCCTCGCCCGGACGTACGGCCGCTGGGACGGCATCGCCGACAAGTCCCTCGCCGACGCCTACCTGCGCCGGGTCATGATCAACACCCGGACGGAGTGGTGGCGCTCCCGCAGGCTCGAAGAGGTGCCGACCGAGCAGCTGCCCGACGCGAGCATCGACGACCCGACCGAGCAGCACGCCGACCGGGCCCTCCTCATGGACGTCCTGAAGGTCCTCGCGCCCAAGCAGCGCAGCGTCGTCGTCCTGCGGCACTGGGAGCAGATGAGCACGGAGGAGACGGCCGCGGCGCTCGGCATGTCGACCGGTACGGTGAAGTCGACGCTCCACCGCGCGCTCGCCCGGCTCCGCCAGGAGCTGGAGAGCCGTGACCTCGACGCCCGTGCCCTGGGGCGGACCGGGGAGCGGGCGACCGTACGAGGTGACGAAGGGGGGCGGGAGCGGTGCGCGGCCTAGACGGCGAACCCGACGGCAGACCACACGGAGACCACCACGGGGTGAGCGGCGGCGACGACCGGTACGAGACCGGGCGCCGCCGCCCGCGCCGTACCGTCAAGGCGGCGAGCGTCACGGCGACGGCCGGGCTCGTCGCCGTCGGGCTGTCCCTGGCCGCCTGCTCCACCGGCGGCACCGGCTCCCGCGACGAGGGCGCGGCCCGCACCGACGAGATCGCCGCGGCGGCGCCCACGCCCTCCGTCTCCGCCACCGCGGGACCGCAGTCGGCCGAACGGGTGGATCCGATCGCGCTCCTGAAGGGCGATCCGAAGATCGGCCAGCGGTTCAAGAGCGATCTGAAGCCGTGCGTCGCCGACGCGTACCCGGTGGACGCCTCCTACGGCAACCTCACCAACGCCCCCGCCCCCGACGTCGTCGTCAACGTGATGACCTGCGGTGACGCCGTCGGCATCGGCACGTACGTCTACCGCAAGCAGAGCGACCGGTACGAGAACGTGTTCATGACCGAGGACGCGGCGGTCTACGCCACGATCGACCGGGGCGACCTCGTCGTCACCAAGCAGGTGTACGCGAAGGGCGACCCGGTCGCGTATCCCTCGGGCGAGGACGTGATCACCTATCGGTGGTCGGGGAACAGGTTCACCCAGCACGACTGGGTGCACAACGACTACAGCCAGGCCGTCGGCGACGGCGAAGGCGCACAGCCCGCGCCGACCGCGCCCCCCGCAGGCTGAGCCGTGGACCGAGAGGCCGACCGGGCCGAGAGGCCGACCGAGCCGTGGACCGAGAGAACGCACCGACCCCGAAGGGCACGCACGATGGCCGAAACCCATGTCCTGTTCGTCGAGGACGACGACGTCATCCGTGAGGCCACCCAGCTCGCCCTGGAGCGGGACGGCTTCCGGGTGACCGCCATGCCCGACGGGCTCTCCGGCCTGGACGCCTTCCGGGCGCAGCGGCCCGACATCGCCCTCCTCGACGTGATGCTTCCGGGCATGGACGGCGTCAGCCTCTGCCGCCGCATCCGCGACGAGTCGACCGTGCCGGTCATCATGCTCTCGGCGCGCGCCGACTCGATCGACGTCGTGCTCGGCCTGGAGGCCGGGGCCGACGACTACGTCACCAAGCCCTTCGACGGCTCCGTCCTGATGGCCCGCATCCGGGCCGTGCTGCGCCGCTTCGGGCACGCCGGCGGGGTCGGCGCGGGTGAGAGCGAGGAGCCTGCGGACGGCGGCGGGCTGCTCTCCTTCGGCGACCTGGAGGTCGACACCGAGGGCATGGAGGTCCGCAAGGGAGGGGCGCCGGTGGCGCTGACCCCGACCGAGATGCGGCTGCTCCTGGAGTTCTCGTCGGCGCCGGGCACCGTGCTGTCCCGGGACAAGCTCCTGGAACGGGTCTGGGACTACGGCTGGGGCGGGGACACCCGGGTCGTGGACGTCCATGTGCAGCGGCTGCGCGCCAAGATCGGCCAGGACCGGATCGAGACCGTGCGCGGCTTCGGCTACAAGCTCAAGGGCTAGCCGGTGCAGGTGAAGCTGTTCCCGCTCCGTACCGGGGTCCGCTGGAAGATCGCCGTCGCCATCGCGGCGGTCGGCGCGCTCATCGCGGTCACCCTGAGCGTCGTCGTGCACAACGCCGCCCGCATCTCGATGCTCGACAACGCGCGCGAGGTGCAGATGGAGCGGCTGCTCTTCGCCCAGCGGATGTACGAGACGTCGAAGCCGAAGGAGCCCCGCTTCGGCACGAAGATCAACGATCCGGCGCTGCCGCCGCAGCTCGACCAGCTGATGCGGGACAAGCGGCGCGGGACGTACGTGCAGCAGCACCGGCACGGCGGGCCGCCGGACGTGTGGGCGGCCGTGCCGCTCGCCAACGGCGACGTGCTGTCCCTGCACATCCCCTTCGCCGACCGCAGCGCGACGATCATGAGCGATCTGGACCGGGCCCTGGTGATCGGCTCGGTGTCGGTGGTCTTCGGCGGCTGCGCGCTCGGCGTGCTCATCGGCGGGCAGCTGTCGCGGCGGCTGCGGAAGGCCGCGGTCGCGGCCGGCCGGGTGGCCCAGGGCAACACGGACGTCCGGGTGCGGGACGCCGTCGGCGGAGTCGTACGGGACGAGACGGACGACCTGGCGTGGGCGGTCGACGCCCTGACCGATGCCCTGAACGAGCGGATCGAGGCCGAGCGCCGGGTCACCGCCGACATCGCGCACGAGCTGCGCACCCCCGTCACCGGGCTGCTCACGGCGGCCGAGCTGCTGCCGCCGGGGCGTCCGACCGAGCTCGTACGGGACCGGGCGCAGGCCATGCGGACGCTGGTCGAGGACGTCCTGGAGGTGGCCCGGCTCGACAGTGCCTCGGAGCGGGCCGAGCTCCAGGAGATCGCGCTCGGCGAGTTCGTGGAGCGGCGGGTGCGGGCCCTGGACCCGGAGGTCGAGGTCCGGGTCGTGCACGAGTCCTGGGTGAACACCGATCCGCGCCGCCTGGAGCGGGTCCTGGGCAATCTGCTCGCCAACGCGGCCAAGCACGGCAAGCCGCCGGTCGAGGTCACCGTCGAGGGCCGGGTGGTCCGGGTCCGCGACCACGGTCCGGGCTTCCCCGAGGCGCTCCTCAAGGAGGGCCCGAGCCGGTTCCGTACGGGGACGAGCGACCGCGCGGGGCAGGGCCACGGTCTGGGCCTGACGATCGCCGCGGGTCAGGCCCGGGTGCTCGGCGCCCGGCTGACCTTCCGGAACGTGGCCGCGGAGGGGGCTCCGGACGGGGTGGGCGGCGCGATCGCGGTGCTCTGGCTGCCGGACCACGCGCCGACGAACACGGGCAGCTTCCCGATCCTGCGGCTGCCGGAGTGAGGGTACGAAGCAGGGGCCGGAGTGAGGGTACGAAGCAGGGGCCGGAGTGAGGCGTACGACAAAGGGGCCGGGTCCATGAAAGGACCCGGCCCCTTTGTCGTACCTGCGATCAGACCGTCTCGGCGACCTTCGGCGCGTCGTCGCCGGACTCCGCCTTCGGGGCCGCGGCCGGTCCGGCGCCGCGGAGCGCCACCTCCTTGACGAAGAAGGCGAGGACGAAGCCGAGGACGGCGACGGCGGAGGCGACCAGGAAGGCGCCGTGGGTGCCGGTGGCGACGGCGTGCTGGTAGGCCTCGCGGAGCGCGGCCGGCAGCTTGGCGAGGCTCGCCGCGTCGAGCTGGGCGGTCCGCTCGGTGAGCCCGCCGCCGCCGCGGGACGCCATCTCGTCCTGGACGCGGCTGGTGAAGAGCGCGCCCATGATCGCGACGCCGAAGGAGGAGCCGAGCGTCCGGAAGAGGGTGGTGGAGGAGGAGGCGACGCCCATGTCCTTCATCTCCACGCTGTTCTGGGCGACCAGCATGGTGATCTGCATGAGGAAGCCCATGCCGGCGCCGAGGACGGCCATCCAGACCCCGGAGACGAGGCGCGAGGTGCCGGTGTCCATGGTGGAGAGCAGGAAGAGGCCGGCCACCATGAGCGCGCCGCCCACGATCGGGAAGATCTTGTACTTGCCGGTGCTGGTGGTGAAGCGGCCGACGAGCAGCGAGACGACCATCATCGACATCAGCATCGGCAGGAGCAGCAGGCCGGAGTTGGTGGCCGAGGCGCCCTGGACGGACTGCTGGAAGATCGGCAGGTAGAGGACCGCGCCGAACATCACGAAGCCGGTGATGAAGCCGATCAGGGACATCAGGGTGAAGTTGCGGCTGCGGAAGATGTGCAGCGGCATGATCGGGTCGCTCGCCCGCGTCTCGACGAAGAGGAACGCGGCGAGGGCGGCGGCGCCGCCGACCGTCAGGCCGATGATGGTGGCCGAGCCCCAGGCGTACTCCGTGCCGCCCCAGGTGGTGACGAGGACGATCGCGGTGATGCCGGCGGTCAGCAGCGCGGCGCCGAGGAAGTCGATCCGGGTGCCCGTGGCGCGCTGCTTCTTCGGCAGGTGCAGGACGGTGGTGAGCATGGCGAGGGCGACGGCGCCGAGCGGCAGGTTGATGTAGAAGGACCAGCGCCAGCCCCAGTGGTCGGTGATGGTGCCGCCGACGAGGGGGCCGCCGATCATGGCGAGGGCCATGATTCCGGCCATCATGCCCTGGTACTTGCCGCGCTCGCGGGGCGGGATCAGGTCGCCGATGATCGCCATGACGCCGACCATGAGGCCGCCGGCGCCGAGGCCCTGGACGGTGCGGAAGCCGATGAGCTGCCCCATGTCCTGGGCCATGCCGCTGAGCGCCGAGCCGATCAGGAAGATCACGATCGAGGTGAGGAAGACGCCCTTGCGGCCGAACATGTCGCCGAGCTTGCCCCAGAGGGGGGTGGAGGCGGCGGTGGCCAGGGTGTAGGCCGTGACGACCCAGGAGAGGTGCTCCAGACCGCCGAGCTCGCCCACGATCGTCGGCATCGCGGTGCCGATGATCATGTTGTCGAGCATCGCGAGGAGCATCGCGATCATGAGGGCGAGAAGGACGACGCGTACGCTGCGCGGCTGCTGCTCCGCAGCCTCCCCCTCCGCTGCTTGAACGTTCTGTTTCGTCGCCATGTCCGTCCCTTACTTGCCGCCCGGCTAGTTACTACACTGAGGACGGTAGGCCGGTAACTAGCCGGGCGTCAAGTAAGTTTTCTGGAAAGTGGAGACCCGTCATGGCCCGAGGCAACACCCGCCAGCGCATCCAGGACGTGGCTCTCGAACTCTTCGCCGAGCAGGGGTACGAGAAGACCTCGCTGCGGGAGATCGCGGAACGTCTGGACGTCACGAAGGCGGCGCTCTACTACCACTTCAAGACCAAGGAAGACATCATCATCGGGATCTTCCAGGACCTCGCGCGCCCGATCGACGACCTGGTCGCCTGGGCGGCCGAGCAGCCCCGCACCCTGGAGACCAAGCAGGAGATCCTGCGCCGCTACCAGAAGGCCCTGCGCGCCGCGGCCCCGCTGTTCCGCTTCATGCACGAGAACCAGGCGACCGTGCGCGACCTGAGCATCGGGCTCACCTTCAAGGAGCGCTTCATCGCGCTCAACCAGTTCATCCAGGAGCCCGACGCCCCGATCAAGGACAAGGTCCGCGCCGTGAGCGCGATCTTCACGCTGCACGCCGGGACCTTCTTCATGGAGAACGTCGAGGGCGACCTCGAGGAGAAGCAGGAAGCCGTCCTCGAGGTCGCCCTCGATCTGATCGAGCAGGCTCAGCAGGGCTGAACCGGCCGGGTGCGTCAGACGCCGACGCCGTGGGCCCGCAGGAAGGCCATCGGGTTGACGGCGGAGCCGTAGTTCGGGGTCGTACGGATCTCGAAGTGCAGGTGGGGGCCGGAGGAGTTGCCGGTGTTGCCCGAGAGGGCGATCTGCTGGCCGGCGGAGACCTTCTGGCCGATGTAGACCTTGATCTTCGACAGGTGGGCGTACTGGGAGTACGTGCCGTTGGCGTGCCTGATCACGATGGCGTTGCCGTACGCGGGACCGTCGCCGCCGCCGTTCGGGCCGGCCTTCACGACGGTGCCCGCACCCGCGGCCTTGACCGGGGTGCCGACCGGGACGGCGAAGTCCTGGCCGGAGTGCTTGTGGGCCCACATGGCGCCGCCCTGGTTGTAGCTGGCGCTGAGGGTGTACGAGGTGACCGGCTTGACCCAGGCCGGGGTCGCCTTCTTGACGGCCTTCACGGGCGCGGCCTTGACGACGGCGACCTTCGCGGCGGCGACCTTCGCGGCGGCGGCCTTGGCGGCCGCGGCCTTCACCTGGGCGGCGAGGTGCGCCTGGGCGTCGGCCTGGGCGGCGACGGCGGCGGAGGCGGTCAGGGCGACCGGGGCCGCGGCGACCTTGCCCTCGGCGGCGAAGGCGGACCCTGCTCCGGCCACCAGCGTCGCTCCCAGACCCGCGGTGGCGAGAGCAACGGCGGTGATACGGGCGGCGGGGTTCATGACGCGCTTCGACATACGGGGGAAAACCTCCGGGACGTACGGGACCCGACGCGGACGGTGCGCTGCGTCGGGCTTGCTCATCCTTGGTAACCCGGACCCCCAGACATCCCAAAACACCCCATCTACGACATGGCGTCGTAGCGATCTCCGGGGAAGTTCACCCCTTGACGACCCCGGAGAGGGCTCGCGAAAACGGACATAACGAGACAAGAGAATCGGTTTACGCGCACGTCGTGGGGGGCCGGAAGTGCCCGAAACGCTGCCTGGCACCCGGTTCGGGACCCTCTGGGACCTACGTCCCGACGGTTCACACCTGAACGTCCCGAATCGACACCAAAGGTCGCCACTATTCCAGTTAGTACCCCTCGAAACGCCTGTGCGCCTTGTCACCAGCGCCCCGCCCCGAATGGGACCTGGGTCACGCAACCGAGCCGCCCGGAACCCCGTCCCGCACTAGGCTGACCGCTTCGGGAATCCACGGGGGGACACATATGGAACCGGCACTCATCGGCACACGCCTCGCCTCGGCCGCGATCGGCCCACTGCTGAAGAAACTGCTGGTCAGCGACGGTCCAGGCGCCGGTCTCACGGGGCCGTCGGACAAGATCCGGCTCTCCTCCCTGGTCTCCTTCCGCGGCGAGAAGCGCACGCTCACGGAGAAGGACGTCCGGAAGCTGGCCGCCACCCTCGTCGGACGCTCGACGGGCGGCCCCGGCGAAGCGCCCTTCCCCGCCGACGAGACCGAGGCGGTGACCGACAGCCTCGCCACGACCCTCCTGGCCCTCGGCGACCTCGACATGGACGACGTCCAGGCCGTCCGCCTGGGCCACCGCGACCTCGCCCGCCGCCTGCGGGCGGCGGCCCCGGCTCCCGACGGCCTCTCCACGGACTCGGTCCTCTACCTGGAGTCGATGACCGAGTGGGCCTGCCTCCACCTCCTGGAGTTCTTCACCCAGCGCTCGACCTTCATCGCCCGCAGCCTGGTGGAACAGACCCGCGCCCAGGCCGAGCTCATCGCGAAGATGGACGAGGTCATCCGCCGGACGCCCCGGGCGGACTCCCGCGACGCGGACTTCGAGCACCGCTATCTGGAGCACCTGGCGAAGAAGCACGGCCGCCTCACGATCTACGGCATCGACCTGCACCACTCCCCGGACCGGTGGCCGCTCGACCTCGCCTATCTGTCCCTGGAGGCGACCGGCGAGGCGCCCGACTTCTTGATGTACGACGAGGCCGGCGACCTCATCCCGCAGCAGCGGGAACAGGCCGTCCGCGCCGACCTCGCCCTCGCCCGGCACGACAGGGTCCTGCTGCGCGGCCTCGCGGGCTCGGGCAAGACGACCCTCGTCCAGTGGCTGACGGTCTCGGCGGCGACAGAGGGCGGCGCCGCGGACGGGATGACGTACCTGCGGGGCCGCATCCCCTTCGTCCTGCCCCTGCGCGCCCTCACCCGCCACGGCGAGCGGCTCCCCGCCCCCGACCACTTCCTGTCCGCCGCCGGCTGCCCGCTCACCCCGCCCGACGGCTGGGCCGACCGGGTCCTCGCCGCCGGCCGGGCCGTCGTGCTCGTCGACGGCATCGACGAGATCCCCGAGGCGGAACGCGGCCGGGCCCGCGAGTGGCTCCGGAGCCTCCTGGACACGTACGAGGGCAACCGCTGGCTCGTCACCTCACGCCCCACCGCCGTACGCGACGACTGGCTCGCCGGGGACGGCTTCACCGAGCTGACCCTCTCCCCCATGACCCGCGCCGAGGTCGCCACCTTCGTACGCCGCTGGCACCGGGCCGCGGGGCCGGAGGCGGAGCCGTACGAGCAGCCGCTCCTCGACGCGCTGCGCACCGCCGAGCACGTCGCGCAGCTCGCCACCAACCCCCTCATGTGCGGGCTGATCTGCGCCCTCCACCGCGACCGGCGCGGCTTCCTGCCCCGCGGGCGCAAGGCCCTGTACGAGGCGGCCCTGTCGATGCTCCTCGCGCGGCGCGACCGCGAGCGGGACATGGGAGCCCCGACGGGCATCGCCCTCGACGAGGCCCCGCAGATCCAGCTGATCCAGCGCCTCGCGTACTGGCTGACGCTCAACGGCCGCACCCAGATGGACCGGGCCCACGCGGAGTCGCTCGTACGGGAGGCGGTGCCGGCGGTCCAGGAGGCGGCGCAGCATCCCCCGGAGAAGGTCTTCACCCACCTCCTCCACCGCAGCGGCCTCCTCCGCGAGCCGACCGCGGACACGGTCGACTTCGTCCACCGCACCTTCCAGGACTACCTGGCCGCGAAGGCCCTGGTGGACCGCTGGGACATCGGCGTCCTGGTCCGGCACGCCGCCGACGACCAGTGGGAGGACGTCATCCGCATGGCGGTGGGGCACGCGCGGCCGCGGGAGTGCGAGGAGATCCTGCGGGGGCTGCTGGCGGAGGCCTCTTCCGCCGAGGACCGCCACGACCAGCTGCGCATTCTGATGGTCGCGGCGACCGCACTCGAAAGCGCCACGGAGGTGTCCCCCGACGTGCGGGACGAGATCACGGCCCGTACCGCCGCGCTGATCCCGCCCCACTCGGAGGACGAGGCCCGTGAGCTCGCGCTGGGAGGCCCGACAGTGCTCCGGCTGCTGGGCGGACCCGAGGAGCTGAGCGAGGAGCACGCGTACCACTCGGTGATCACGGCCTCTCACATCAGGGTGGACGCGGCGCTCCCCTATCTGGCCCGCTTCGCCGATCACTCCTCACTGCGGATCCGTGCCCAGCTGATGCACGCCTGGCCCCGCTTCGAGCCGCGCCCCTACGCCGAGGAGATCATCGCGCGACTCGATGCCGGCCGGCTCCGGTACTTCGTCCAAGGTGACGAGCACGCGGACGAGCTCATCCGGCTCGGCCTGCGCCCCGACCTGCTGGAGGTCAGCGACTCCGTGTCGGACGAGGGTCTCGCCCGGCTCCTCGCCGCATGCGATCCCGTGACCCTCCGGATGTGGCGGTCGGGACGCCGGCCCAGCCTCTCCGCGCTGTCCGCACTGACGCGGCTGGAGTCCCTCACCCTCGGCCTCGATCCCCAAGCCGGATGGTCCGTCGCGGACCTGCCGACAGGCGCGCCACTCGACCTCCTGCAGCTGCCGCACACCTGGCCCGAGGACGGGTTGGAGACACTCGGACGGCTCCGGAGCCTGACCTCGCTGAACCTGTGGAAGGCACCGTATGCACGTGCCGATGCGTGGCGGGGGCTCGCCAAGCTCTCCACGGTGCACACCCTCTGGATCGACGAGGGGGATCTCGTCGAGTGCCCGGAAGGGATCACTGTGGAGTCGGTGCGGACCGTCCGCCTGACGCACGAGCGCGAACCGGATCTCCGCAGGATCGAGGCGATCTTCCCCTCGCTGGACACGCTCGAACTCACGAGCGGCGAGGAGCGGCTCGAACGGCTCCTCCTTCCCTGACGGCACAGGGAAAAGGGGCGGCCCCGGAACCCATTGGGTTCCGG
>NZ_JBSHDU010000096.1:0-30809 GCF_053616475.1 Streptomyces sp. NPDC055815
GCTGGGCCATTTGGCCCGGGTTTCCCGGCTTTTTGGGGGGGTGTGCGCGGGTGGGGGCGGTCGCCGGGGACGAGCACGCCTTGTCCCCGGCGACCGCGTCCGGCCGAAAGCGGGGTCGACCGACGGGCCCGCGTACCCGTACCTCAAGATTGCAGTCCGGGTCGCGCCGAACCACCCCCGCGGATGAGGGGGCAGCTGATGTCGGCGTACGAGTTGATGATCTGGAGAGCGAATCCCGAAGTCGCGCGCAGAACTGCGAGGAAGGCTGCTCAAGTCCTGTGCGAAGTTATGCGGGGCGTTCGCATGGGTGCTGGTATGCCTTGCCCTGACCTGCGCTGTCAGGATGGTGTTCTGGTTCGATTCCGGGGCGAGGGGGACGACGTGAGTGGAGTGCCCGAGTGGCTGGAGGCGTGGTTCGCGGAGCATGAGAGTGGGTGCCGGGCCCGTGGCGTCGGCGTGGTGCTGTGGATTCGTCCTGCTGACCGGCGCCCCGACAGGCCGGGTCGTAAGACGACTCCCGATGCCAAAGTGGACATGGATCTCGGAAGCCGGTGGGGCAACGTTGCCGTGTATGCCGAGGCTGGGGCCTCTGTGACGGCGGTCGACTGCGTGAGTGAGGTGGCATGGGGGGCGTATCTCCATCCCCAGTCGGCAGCAGATCTTGACATGGCCGTCGATCAGGTTCTGGCCTGGGTCGAAGAATCGGCCGAGATGCCCAGCTGGGCCAAAGCCTGAGCCCGAGACCTGCAGTGGTCCTGGTACCAAGACACGCTCTGCGGCCTCCCCTCGGGTACGGGAGCAGTTCTCCTCGTGGAGAGAAAGCCACCATCCTTCGGAGCGTCCCCCGCACTGGCGGGCAACTCACGGTGGACCGCATGCCGAGGTCGTGCGCCGGCTCCAGGACGAGGGGCCGCACGGGACGGCCAAGAATTCGTCTCCATTGGAGCGGGCCTCACATGCCACGCTCCGGGCCGTATGTCTCGCGGGTGCGTTCTCCCGGTTCTGTGGGCAGGTACTCCAGCCGGACGGGGCCGGGGTAGAAGACCGCGCTGTCCCAGCCGGCCATTTCCTCGCCGATCAGGTAGCGGTACAGCCACTCGGCGAAGGTCATGGCGTGGCCGACCCATTCGCCCTCTGCCCCCTGAACCACCAGGCCGTCGGGAGTTCCGTGGACCTCTGGGGCAAGGAAGACGGCGGCTCCTTGGTCCGTCCCGGCGAGTGGGATGAGCCCGTCGGGGGTGCCGAAGGTGATCTGTGGGCGATTGCAGATCACGCGGGGATCCTCGTCGGGCTCCAGGTCGTAGGACTCCCACCGGCTCTCGGCCCAGACCTTCGACGTCGACCGGATCTCCTCGCCCAGCTCCCGCCCGGCGCATGCCGGATGAGATGGGAGGTGAAGGTGACCGTTGAGTTGGACGGGTGCGTAGGCGTCGACGATCGCCTTGTAGTCCGTGGGGAGCTCTCTGCCGAGTTCCTCCTCCAGACGAAGCCACGCGGCAGGATCCGCATATCGGTTGTCCGCCGGGCCGAGCATGTCGAAGACGGCCTGCAGGTAGTCGGTCATGGTTCCTCGAAGATGCTGTCGGGCAACGTCTCCGACAGCATCGACCACGTCACCGGTCCGCGGGCAGCCGGGGGCCAATGGTGTGGATGGGGTGTGAGGGGCCGGTCCGGTCAGGTGGTGCTGGGCGCCGGTGCGATGCGGGCCAGTGTGCCGATCTCCAGTGCGGTCCACAGGGCGCCGTCGGGGCCGACTGTGATGCCATGGGGTTCTGAGTGAGGCGTGGGCAGGTCGTGGACGGTGACGGAGCCGTCGGAGGTGATGGTGCCGACGCGGTTGCCTGCCCATTCGGTGAACCAGGCGGCGCCGTCTTCGTCGACGGTGACGGCGTGCGGCCGTGCGGTGCGGTCGGGCAGCGGGAACTCGGTGATCTTGCCGTCGGGAGTGATCCGGCCGATCTGGCCGGCGGCGATCTCGGTGAACCACAGCGCTCCGTCGCGGCCCGCGGCGATGCCCACCGGCGCGGCTTCCTGCGTCGGCAGGGAGTGGAGGGTGACTGTGCCGTTCATGTCGATCCGGCCGACGGCGTTCGCCTGGTTGAGGGTGACCCACATCCCGCCGTCGCCGCCGGCGGTGATCGCGGACGGGAACGCGCCCGTGACGGGGCGCGCGAACTCGGTGACCTCACCGTCCACCGTGATGCGGCCGATCCGGTCGGCGGCGGTCTCGGTGAACCACAGCGCGCCGTCCGGACCCGCCGCGATGCCGAACGAGCCGGAGCCTGGGGTGGGCACGGCGAATTCGTCGATGACGCCGTCAGTGGTGATCCGTCCGATCCGGTGCGCCCGGTACTCGGTGAACCACAGCGCGCCGTCGGGGCCTGGGGTGATGACGGTCGGTCCGCATGCGGGGTCGAGCCGGTGGCTCGTCGGTTTCTCCCCGGGGACGAGGCGGCCGATCCGGCCGCTGTGGACGAGGGTGAACCACAGGGCGCCGTCCGGGCCCGTGGTGAGGGCGTAGGGCCCGGCCGAACTGTCGGCCACCTGGTGCTCTTCGATGGACGTCCAGGTCACAGAGGCCTCCCCAAGCCGTGCTCGGTGGCGATGCGGGCGATGTCGGCCGGGGCTCCGGCCATGATGGTGCGGGCATGCTCGGTGACCAGGTCGGCGGGCCAGTCCCACCAGGCGGCGCGCTGCAGCTCGGTCCACCGGCCGCCGAACATGGTGAACGGGTACGTGGACACCCCCATCGCCGGGTGTTCGGCCCCGGCCATCAGGAAGGTGGTTCCCGCGGCGATCGCGCAGTACCTGCCGATGATCAGGCGCTCCGGGCCGTAGGCGTACAGGACGTTGCGGCGCTCGAAGTCCGTGGCGCCGTCCGGGTCGTCGTAGTACGTGTACTCCCCCACGTCGATGGTCAGCGAGGTGACGAGCGGCTTGAGGAACACCACGCGCTCGTGGGCGGGCAGCGGGTGAACGGTGGCCGGATCAGGTGACACGGTGTGCTGTTCTTCCTTTGCTCGGGCAGGACCTGGGTCTGGCTTCATGCGTGACGGTGTCATGCGCCTGCGCGGCTGGACGAGCAGCAACTCGGTCTAGTTCGGGCTGTTCACGGATGCCTTGTTCAAGGTGCTGACCGCACGTGGATCCGCGGAGACTTCCGCGGGCTTGGACACGGCCAGCCACAGGCCGGTGAGCACGGCAGTGGCCAAGGTGATGACGCCGGCCACGACGAACGCGCTGTTGAGGCCGGCCTCGAAGGAGGCGCCGCCGGACTGCCTGGTGCGGACGACGGCTCCGAGTACCGCCACGCCGAGCACCGCCCCGATCTGCCGGGTGGTGCTGCTGATGCCCGAGGCGAGGCCGCCCTCCTGCGGGCTGACCGCCTGGATGGCGGCTCCCGTCAGGGGGGACATGGTCAGGGCGAAGCCGATGCCGACGATTCCCAGCCGCCACCACACGTTCCCGTAGCCGGTGTCGGCGTGGACCATGCCGAGCGCAAGAAGGCCCAGGCCGGCCAGGGTCAGGCCGGTGGTGACGACGATCCGGAAGCCGTGCCGGGCGGCGAGCCGGCCCGCGTACGGGCTGACGATCACCATGGCGAGGGATGTGGGCAGGGTCTGCAGGCCGGCGCGCAGGATCGAGCTCCCCTGGACGTACACGAAGAACTGGGAGAAGAAGAACGTCGAGCCCATGAGCGCGAACCCCACCACCGTCATGGCGGTGTTGGACACGGTGAACAGACGCTGCCGGAACAGCCTCAGCGGCAGCAACGGTGCCCGGCGGCGCGCTTCGACGGCGGTGAAGGCGGCGAGGAGGATCACCGCGGCGGCGAAGCTGCCCAGGATCACCGGCGACGTCCAGCCGCGGGCACCACCTTCGATCAGGCCGTACGTCAGCGCCCCCACCCCCAGTACGGACAGCACCGTCCCCGGGATGTCGATCGCGGGGGCGCTCGGATTGCGAGCCTCTTCAAGGCTGCGCAGACCGACCAGCACGAGGACCGCGCCGATGGGCAGATTGACCAGGAAGATGGCGGGCCAGCCGAAGGCGTCCGTCAGCACTCCGCCGGCCACGGGGCCCGCGGCCAGGCCGATTCCGCTGAGTCCGGCCCACAGCCCGATCGCCTTGACGCGTTCCTGCGGCACGGGATAGGCGGCGACGAGCAGGGCGAGCGAGGCAGGGCTCAGCGCCGCGGCCCCGATGCCCTGCAGCACCCGGCCGGCGACCAGCCAGCCGAGCGAAGGGGCGAGGGCGCACAGCACCGACGCGGCGGTGAACACCGCCACGCCGGTCAGGTACACCCGCTTGCGGCCGAACCGGTCGGCGAAGACACCGCCGGACAGCAGCAGCATGGCGACCAGCAGTACGTACGCGTCGACGATCCACTGCAGACCCGTCAGCTGCGTGTGCAGCCGGTGCTGCATGTCGGGCAGCGCCGCTCCGACGATCGTGTTGTCGAGCAGGACCATGAACTGGCCCAGGCAGGTCACCGTGAGCAGCACGGCCCGGCTCGATCGACTGCCTAAAGCCGTATGCGATGCAGGCATGGGGTTCCTCTCCATCGTCAGTTGCGCCCGGCCAGGGGGTGAGGTGGGTGGCGATACGACCGAGGCCCTAATGCAGTCGGCGACTGCGTTAGGAGACTGTAGGGAGAGCCGGCTCACAAACGCAAGTCTCGACTGCGTTAAGGTGGGGGCATGAACGAGCAACAGCGAGCCCGGCGGCCCGGCGGGCGCAGCGCCCGCGTCGCCGCGGACGTGCACCAGGCCGTCACCGACCTGATCAGCGAGCGCGGCTACGGCAGCTTCACCGTCGGCGAGGTCGCCGCCCGCGCGGGCGTGGCCGACAGCAGCGTCTACCGCCGGTGGGGCAACCTGGAGACCCTGCTCACCGACGTGGCGCTCACCCGTCTCAACGCACAGTCCCCGATGCCCGACACCGGGAGCCTGGACGGCGACCTGCGCACGTACGCGGCCCAGGTCGCCCGCGAGATCACCGGTCCTGACGGCCTGGCGTTGGTCCGCCTGGCCGTCGCCCTGTCCAACAAGGGTCAGCAGGGCATGCAGGCCGCCGACGACCTCCGCGCCGAACGCACGCGGCAACTGCAGTCCATGCTCGACCGCGCCCGGGAACGCGGCGAGAACGCACCTGACGCGCTCGACGTGCTGGACCACGTCATGGCCCCGATGTACATCCGTGTGCTGTTCGGCATCGTCCCGCTGACCCCGGAGTACATCGACGGGCTGGTCGACCGACTGCTGTGACCCGCCCCGGCGGCCGCACGCCCAACGGCCTCGAATCGGCGCCCTGTTCCGTCTAGGACCTGCGCGGAACTGGCGGGGCTGTGGTCCCTCCTCGCACTCAGCGGAGGAACGTCACCGCCGGGAAAGCCGAGGACGGGCCGGCGAGCAAGTGGCTCCGGCGGTGGCGCAGGTGCTCGTCGAAGAACGCGAGCGGATACGCCTGCTGGATCTTCACCGCCTGGTCGGGATCGAGGGTGCCGATCACCTCCTGGAGCTGCTGCGCGCTCCACCCGAACAGCTTCGCCACCTGCGGGAACAGCGCCTCATTGTCGCCGTACGAGACATGGGAGGCGCCCTGGGCCTCGATGTTCAGTCGCCAGCCCCGCAGATGCGACCAGAACGCGGCGGCCTCGGGATCGGTGGCTCGGGTGAACACGGCGGACATCATCATGAACGGCCGGTCCAGATCCTCGGCCAGTGGCGGGTTCATCTGCATCGGGCCGTCGAGGCTCAGCCCGGCTCGGATGCGCTCGTCGGCGAGCATGGCGCGGGCGGTGGCCGTCCCGCCCTTCGACCAGCCGAACGCGCCGATACGCCGCGGGTCGAGGGAGCCGAGCAGCCCGGCAGGGAGTTGTTTGCGGTCGACGTCGGGATTGCACCCGGCGGCGAGTTGCTCGACGCAGTCGAGGACGAACCGCAGGTCGGCGGCGAAGTCCCCCGGCCGCGTCGGCGCCCGCCTGTCGCCCGACGGGACGGCGATCCGCCCGTCGGGGAACTCCGTGTACGTGTCGTACTGGTGAGCCACCGTCACCACCGCGTATCCGTGGCTGGCGAGCTCCTGGACCACGACGGTGTGGTCGCCCTGGTGGCTGTGCGCGCCGTGCGAGAACACCACGACCGGCAGCCGTCGGCCCATGCGCTGCACCGGAGCGCCGACGTGGCCGGCGGTGAGCGGCCCCAGGGAGGCAAGCTCGCTGAACCCGGCATCGGCGAGGAACGCCTTGAACGCGCCCTGTGGCATCCAGGGCGCCACCGGGTACCGCTGGGCGTCCCGGGCGGGATACCAGACGGTGGCCATCAGCTCGCGGTAGTGCCCCGGGCCCGCGATGACGTCCGGACGCGACCGGTCGACGAGGTGCAGTTCGACGGTGCCCACCGGGTGCGGCCCGGTCGGCGCGGGAAGCAGGAGCCGCGCCGCGGCGGGGGCGCCCGCGGCCGGGCCGGCCCACGCGGGGCCGGCCACGGCGCCCAGCGGCACGGCCGCCCCGGCGGCCAGCGCCGCTCCCACTATGCCGCGGCGCGTCATGCCCTTCCGGCTGATGAACGGCGTGTCGGTCATGGAACCCCTCCCGAGGTGACGAATCGTCAATCGTGCTGCCACGGACGGTCCGTGGGCACAGAGCAACGCTGTCACGCACCCCTCCCCCGCAACATCGGCCCACGGGTGTACACCCTGGGGCGACGCCGTCGACGGTGACGTCCGGCGACGAGGTCGTGCCTTGGCCGGCCGGGGATCGGAATCCGGCCTTCTCCGATCACCGGAGAGAGTTCCGTGAACCCCGTGGTGGGCCGCGTCGTTGTACTGGTCGGGCAACTTTCCGTGACCGTACAAGGGGGTTTCTGGTGATGAATCTCGCGGAGTCGACCGAGTCGATGGAGCAGCTGGCCGTGGCGTGGCGGGCCATGGTGCTCGACCGGGATCCGGAGGCGGATGTCCGTGATCTTCCCGGCATCGCCGTTCGCTGGGCCGACTGCAGGTTCGCCTTCTGGAACTGTCTGACACTGACCGAGGTCGGCGCCGACGCGGAGCTGCTGGAGCGGCGCCTGCACCAGGCCGCGGAGATCATGCGGTCCAAGGAGCGGCCCGGCTTCCTGTGGCTCTTCGAGGACCTCCTGGACGACGGTGCCCGGGACGCGCTGGAGGCTGCGGCCGAACGGGCGGGGCTCGAGCACGCCTTTCCCGGCACCGGCATGGCGGGAGATCTCCTCCCCGTTCCCGATCCTTCCCACCCCGACCTGACCTTCGTGAGGGTGACCACCGACGAACAGCTGCGCGCCTTCGCGGACCTCAACTCCCTCGCGTACGGGTTCCCGTTGGAGGACGGCCGCGACGGGCTCGTCGGCTCGTCGCTGTGGAAGGAGGGGGTGCACGCCTACCTGGGGATGCGGGGCGATGTTCCGGTGACGTGTGCCGGGACGGTGGAGGCGGACGGCCGTCTGTTCGTGGTGCTCGTCGCGACCCATCCGGAGTGGGAGCGGAGGGGCTACGGCGAGGCGGTGACGCGGAAGGCGCTGTACGAGGGCGGGCGGGCCACGGGTCTGACCCGCGCCACCCTGCATGCGACGGTTGCCGGAGCGCCGGTGTACCCGCGTATCGGCTTCAAGCCGAACTCGCCCATGCGCTTCTTCGGCCTGAAGGGCTGATCACACCGGGTCCCGAGGGCGGGCGGACGCCTCACGACAACGGCCCACGCGACCGCAGTCAGGTCACGTGGGCCGACGTCGAGCGCCTCTGCCTGCTAGCCCCGGGTGTGGACCGAGGAGATCGAGTCGTTGTAGGGGTAGTTGAGGACGTTCCACGTGTAGCCCGGGTTCGTCATGCCGGGTGTCGCGGCGGCGCGGCGGCGCGGTCGGAACCGCTTTTCAGGGCCGCGCGGTACGCGCTCGGCTGTCGGCCCGTGTGTCGGACGAAGATGCCGGTGAACGTTCCCGGGTCGCGGTAGCCGACCTCGGCGGCGATGCGCGCGACGGTCCTGTCGGTCGTCTCCAGGAGGTGTCGGGCCCGCCGCACCCGCGCACTGTGCAGGTACGCGAGGGGCGTGCGGCCCGTCTCGTCGCCGAAGCGCCGCAGCATGGTCCTCGTGCTGACGCCGAACTCCCGGGCCAGGGCGGGCAGGTCGTAGCGGGCGGCGAGGTTCTGGTCGAGCCGGCGCATGACGGCCGGCGAGAATCCGCGTCCCGTCGTCGGCAGGAACTCCCGGTCGACGTACGGCGCCTGGGTGGACCGCGCCTCGTCGAGAAGCGCGATGCGCGCCGTGCGCCGGGCCACGAGAGGGCCGTCGTGTTCGCGTACGAACCGCAGCGCGAAGTCGTACATGGCGCTGAACGCCGCCGTGGTGGTCACTCCGCGGTCGGTCACGACCACCTCCTCGCGGCGGACCCGTACGCCGGGGTGGCGGTGGGCCAACCGGTCGGCGTGGATCCAGGAGGTCGTCGCCTCGCGCCCGTCCAGCAGTCCGGCCTCCGCCAGCAGGAAGGCGCCGACGCAGATCGACACCACCGCGGTGCCCGACTCCGCCTGTGCCCGGATCGTGGCGATCTCCGGCTTGCGGTGGGCGAGTTCGGCGTCGAGGTCGCAGTCGGGCGGCGCCTCGAAGCCCGGCACGATCAGCACGTCCGCCGGGCGGACCGCCGAGACGTCGAGGCGTGACCCGCCGGACGCGACCACGCGCCGGCGCGGCGAGACCACGGACACCTCGTACGAGGGCTCCGCGGCCCCGCCGGCGGCGGCGACGTGCGCGGCCATGGTCAGGATGTCGGGAACGCCGAAGACCTCCGAGGCGAAGCAGCCGGGATGGGCGAGGACACTCACCCGCAGCGGGCTCATACGACACCTCCGAGGGTCGACGGGCGGCGATGGCGTGGCGACATCGCCGTGTGACGTGGCGGGATCGCCGGTTCTCCGGGGAAGCAGCCTCCCGCCATCCTCCTGTCATGGCAACCACACGCAGGCGCTACGACGACCCTCTCGACGACTTCGAGCACCGGGAGGTCGAGGTGGACGGCGTGAGCAAGCGCGTGTACGTCGCCGGGACGGGTCCCGCGGTCGTCCTCATGCCGGAGATGCCGGGCATCAGCCCTGACGTGGCCCGGTTCGCACGGTGGATCCGGGAGGCCGGCTTCTCCGTGTACGTCCCGTCGCTGTTCGGCGTCGACGGGGCCTATCCGCTCGCCGACGCCGCCGAGACCGTCGTCCGGCGCGCCTGTGTGAGCGCCGAGTTCCGGGCGTTCGCCGGAGGCGGCACCAGCCCCGTGGTCGCCTGGCTGCGGGGTCTGGCGCGGCGGGCGCACGCCGAGCGCGGCGGGTCCGGTGTCGGTGCCATCGGCCTGTGCTTCACCGGCAACTTCGCCCTCGCCATGGCTCTCGAACCCGCCGTCGTCGCGCCCGTGGTCAACCACCCATCTCTTCCGCTCGATGATCCCGCGGGGTTGGAGCTGGGCGAGGAGGACGCCGCCGCGGTGGCCGAGCGGGTCGGGCGCGACGGGCTGAAGGTGCTCGCGTACCGCTTCGAGAACGACCGGTGGTGCACGGGTCAGCGGTTCGCGGCCTACCGCGCGCTGCTCGGCGACGCCTTCGACGGCCGTGTCCTTCCCGCCGAGGCGGCGAACACCGACCCGCCGCCGTTCTTCCGTGACATCGTCGGCTGCCCGCACAGTGTCGTCACGGCGCATCTCGTCGACGAGGCCGGTCACCCGACCGTTCGGGCTCGCGACGAGATCATCGCCTTCCTGGCGGAGCGGCTGCTGGTACGGCCCTGACGCGGGCGGTGTGTGCGCCTTCGGGCCGGTCGGTTCCTGCCGGTTCAGCGCCCGCCGGCCGCGCGCGAGAGGTGGTGGAGGCGGAGGGCCAGGTGGATCTCCAAGGCGCTGGCCGGGGTGTTCCAGTCGGGGCCGAGGAGTTGGGCGACGCGGTCGAGGCGCTGGACGACCGTGTTGACGTGGACGTGGAGGGCGTCCTTGGCGCGGGAGAGGCTGGCGCCCTGGTCGTAGTAGGCGTGCAGGGTGCGCAGGAGTTCGGTGCCGCGTTCGGAGTCGTAGGCCATGACGGGGCCGAGGACGCGCTCGACGTACGCGCCGACGTCGGCGCGGTCGCCGAGGAGGACGCCGATGAAGCCGAGGTCGGCGGTGTCGGCGCCTTCTCCGGTGCGGTCGAGGGCGTGGAGCGCCGTGACACAGCGCAGGGCCTCGGCGTGGAGGGCGGCGAGGTGTTCGGGTCCGTGGCCCGGGCCGGCCGCGCCCACGGTGACGGGTGCGCCGAGGGCCCGGGTGAGGTCGGCGGCGAGTTCGCGGGCGAGTGCTCCGGGCCGGTCGCAGGGGACGAGCAGGACGCCGTGTCCGTGGCGGGTGCCTGCGAGGCCGCCGAGCCCGCGTACGAGGCGGGCGGCCTCGGTGGCGAGTCGGGGGCGCAGGGCCGGCTCGGTGTCGAGGACGGCGATGGCGTGCGGGCGGGTGAGGTCGAGTCCGAGGCGCCGGGCGCGCAGGGTGAGGCTGCCGCCGTCCCAGTGTGTCGAGGCGGAGGGGTCGGCGAGGAGGTCGTCGAGGAGTTCGCCGCGTACCCGGTCCTCGGTCTCGGCGACGGACCGGCGGATCAGCAGGAGCATGGCGGTGACGAGGGCGGCCCGTTCGAGCAGCCGCCGGTCGGCTTCGGGGAGGTCCGCGCGTCCGGTCAGGACGATGCTGCCGAGCGGTTCGGCGCCTGCGAGGACGGCGCAGGTCCAGACGCCGTGGGCGTGGACGGCGCGGCCCTCGCTGTGCGAGGCGTCGAGGGTGACGGTGGTGGGTGGCACCGGGTCGGTGCCGACTCGGGCGAGCTCGCTGCCGTCGGTGTCGTGGACGGCCACTCCCCCGCCGAGCAGGGCCGCGATCTCGGCCGCGACCTCGTCGGTGCCCGCGCCGCGCAGGACCAGTTTGGACAGTCGGTCGTGGGCGTCGGATGCCTGGTGCAGGGCTTCGCTGTGGGCGCGGGCCGTGGCGTTGGCGGCTTCGAGCCGGGCGAGGGCGGTGCGGGTCTCCTCCATCCGGCGGGCGCTGTCGATGGCGACGGCGGCGTGGTCGGCGAGCGAGCCGAGGAGGGCGATGGCGTCGGGGGTGAACTCGCGCGGGGTGCGGTCGGCCGCGAAGAGGACGCCGATGATGTCCTCGCCGAGCCGCAGCGGCACTCCGAGGATCCCTCGGAGTCCTTCCTCCGCCACACCGTCGTCGATGGTTCCGGTGTGCCGGTAGCGGCGGTCCGTGCGGTAGTCCGTACTGGCGTAGGGGCGGGCGGTCTGCGCGACCAGGCCGCCCAGACCTTCGCCCATGCCGAGCCGGAGCTGCTGGAAGGCCGCCGAGACGGAGCCCTCGGTGACGCGCATGAACGTGTCCTGCGCGACGGGGTCGTTGAGCGTCAGATAGGCGACGTCCGAGCCCAGCAGCGTGCGGGCCCGCCGGACGATGGCGCGCAGCACTGCGTCGAGGTCCCGCAGGCCGGCCAGGTCGCCCGCCGTGTCGAAGAGCGCCACGAGTTCCGTCTCCCGGCGCCGGTACTGGTCGAGCACCCGCCGCACCGACAGGGCGACCTCGGTGGTCTCCTCGATCCACTCGACGTCCTCCGGGGCGGCCCCGGCGGCCCGCGAGCGCGCGGGGAGTGCCGCGAGCTCCTGGGCCGGAGCGTCCGCGGCGAGGAGGTCGAGGATGCGGCGCGCGGCCGTCTCTGCGGCTGACGGCTTTCGGGCGTCGGCTCGACGGCCGGCGGTCATGGGGCCTCCTCGCGGCCTCGGGGCGGGTGATGCGGCGGTCGTGGGCCCGGTCCGCCGTCGTGACACGCGTCGAGGCGGCGGACCGGGCGGCTCACGTGTGGGTCGGTCCTAGACCCGGTCGCCCGCGGGGACCGCGGGAGCGGTGGCGTGCTCCTCGTCGCGTCCGCGGGCGAGGTCGCGGCCGCGGGTCTCGCGGGTGACGGCCACGGTGATGGTGGTGACCACGGCCGCGGCGGACAGGTAGAGGGCGATCGGTGTGGAGGAGTCGTAGTCCTTGAGGAGTTCCACGGCGATGATCGGGGCGAGTGCGCCGGCGAGGATCGAGGCGAGCTGGGATCCCATGGAGGCGCCGGAGTAGCGGACCTTGGTGTCGAACATCTCGGAGATGAAGGCCGCCTGCGGCCCGTACATGGCGCCGTGAAGGAGCAGGCCGGCGGTGACGGCCAGGGTGATGACGGGGAACGACCTGGAGTCGAGGAGACCGAAGAAGGCGAACGCCCACACGGCCATACCCGCGGATCCGATGAGGGTCACCGGGCGCCGGCCGATGCGGTCGGACAGGGCGCCCCACAGCGGGATGGTGACGAAGTGGACGGCCGAGCCGATGAGGACGGCGTTCAGGGCGGTGCTCTTCGGCAGTCCCAGGTGGGTGGTCACGTACACGAGGAGGAAGGAGGTCAGGATGTAGTACGAGATGTTCTCGCCGAACCGCGTGCCGATCGCGGACAGCACCTCGCGCCAGCTGCGCTTGAACACCTCGACGACCGGGGCCTCCTCCTTCGCGCCGGCCGCGGCGGCGGCCTCGGCCCTGGCCTGCGCCTCAAGGAAGACCGGGGACTCGGAGACCGAGACGCGGATCCACAGGCCGATCATGACGAGCAGGCCGGAGAGCAGGAAGGGGATGCGCCAGCCCCAGGACTGGAAGGCGGCGTCCGACTGGACGGCGGCGAGCAGCGAGAGGACGCCGGTGGCGAGGAGGTTGCCGCCGGGGGCGCCGGCCTGCGGCCAGGAGGCCCAGAAGCCGCGGTTCTTGTCGCCTCCGTGCTCGGAGACGATGAGGACGGCCCCGCCCCACTCGCCGCCGAGCGCGAAGCCCTGGACGAGGCGCAGCACGGTGAGCAGGACCGGCGCCCACACGCCGATCGTGTCGTACGTGGGGAGCAGGCCCATCGCGAAGGTGGCGCCGCCCATCATGAGGAGGCTGAGCACGAGGAGCTTCTTGCGGCCGATCTTGTCGCCGAAGTGGCCGAAGACGATGCCGCCGAGGGGGCGGGCGGCGAAGCCGATGGCGTAGGTGATGAACGCGATCAGGGTGCCCACGAGCGGGTCGGCGCTCGGGAAGAACAGCGTGTTGAAGACGAGGGCGGCGGCCGACCCGTACAGGAAGAAGTCGTACCACTCGATGGTCGTGCCGATCAGACTCGCGGCGACGATGCGGCCGATGCCGCCTCTCGGCGTGGTGGTGTCAGACATGGGTTCACCGGGTTTTCACAGGGGGACGGGACGGGGTGGTGCGGGTGGCGCGTGAACGGGCCGCTCTCGGGGGCTGTTCAGCCGGCGGTCCAGCCGCCGTCGAGGGGCAGGGAGGTTCCGGTGAGGTAGCCGGAGTGGGGGCCGCAGAGCCACAGGACGGCGGCGGCCACCTCTTCCGACTCCAGGAGCCTCTTGACGGGCGAGCGGGCCAGCATGACGTTGCTGAGGACGTCGTCCTCGCTGATGCCGTGGGCGGCGGCCTGGTCCCGTACCTGGTTCTCGACGAGCGGGGTACGGACGTAGCCGGGGTTGACGCAGTTGCTGGTCACTCCGTGCGGGGCGCCTTCGATCGCGGCGACCTTGCTCAGCCCCTCCAGGGCGTGCTTGGCGGCGACGTAGGCGGCCTTGTAGGCGCTGGCGCGGAGTCCGTGGACGCTGGAGATGTTGACGATCCGGCCCCAGCCCTGCCCGTACATGTGCGGCAGCGTCCTGCGCATGAGCAGGAAGGGGGCGGTGACCATCACCTTCTGGATGAGCTCGAAGCGCTCCGGGGGGAACTCGGTGAGCGGGGCCACGTGCTGGAGACCGGCGTTGTTGACGAGGATGTCGACCTCGGCCGGCAGGAGGTCGACGGCTCCGGGGTCTGCGAGGTCCGCCACCTGTGCCCTGCCCCCGACGATCTCCGCGACCGCCTTGGCCGCATCGGCGTCCCGGTCGACCACGTGGACGGTGGCCCCCGCCTGTGCCAGGGCGAGCACACAGGCCCGGCCGATGCCGCTGCCGCCGCCCGTCACCATGGCCGTACGACCGCTCAGGTCGATGTCGGGGCCGGGTGACGGCAGCGGGGCCGGGCTGGGAAATGTGTTCGTCATGGCCGGAAACAGTAGGGAGAGCCCTCCGCTCGGCCCATGTATGCGACCACCACAGTGATGAGCGGCTCAATGGCGTCGAACCCCATAGGCGTGAGCTGCCAGGGGGGCGCGGGGCCCTCGGAAGGGAGGATCCGACCTTGCTTATAGTTGCGCCATGAGCAACCACTCGGCATATGGCGAAACGCAGGCTCCCTCAGTGAACGGGGTGCAGTCCGTCGACCGTGCCGTCAGCGTCCTGGAGATCCTCGCCCAGCGCGGTGAGGCGGGCGTCAGCGAGGTCGCCGCCGAGATCGACGTCCACAAGTCGACCGCGTTCCGCCTGCTCGGGGCGCTGGAGGCGCGCGGTCTGGTCGAGCAGGCGGCCGAGCGGGGCAAGTACCGGCTGGGTTTCGGGATCGTCCGTCTGGCAGGGGCGGTCACGGGCCGACTCGACATCACCCAGCAGGGCAGGCCGGTGTGCCAGCGGCTCAGCGAGGAGATCGGCGAGACCGTCAACATCGCGGTCCTGCGGGAGCATTACGCGGTCAACCTCTACCAGGTACGCGGTCCGGGCGCGGTCGGCACGCACAACTGGGTCGGGCAGCTCACCCCGGTGCACGCGACGTCCAGCGGCAAGATCCTGCTCGCCCATCTGCCGACGAGGGAGCGCGCCGATGTGCTCGCGGCATCCAGGTTGCGGAAGCTGACGCCGCACACCCTGACCGCCAGGACCAAGCTGGAGAAGAACCTCGCCGAGGCGCGGGAGCGCGGGTACGCGGTGACGCTGGAGGAATTCGAGATCGGACTGCACGCCGTCGCGGCCCCGATCCGTTCCCACCACGGCGAGACCCTCGCCGCCCTCAGCGCCTCCGGCCCCGCGTACCGCTTCACCGAGGAGCGCATCCACGAGCTCGCACCCCTGTTGGTCCAGGGCGCCGAGGAGATCAGCCATCGGATGGGCTCCGTGGCCTGAGCCTCCCCCGGTTCCCAGGGAGGCGTGCGCGAACTCCTGTGCGGCGGCACAGAGTGCCGCCGCACCGAACCGTTCACCCGTATTCCACGGCCGCGTCGAGGAGCCAGTCCGTCAGGTAGCCGGCGAAGGAGGAGCGTACAAGCACCCAGAACCCTGCCCTGGGCTCGTCCCTGGCCACCAGGACGACCTGGGTGCGGGCCAGCGTCGTCTGGGCCGAACGGCCGGAGCCGAAGGCGCGCGGGTGCAGATCCAGCCGGCAGCCGTGGGACAGCAGGTCGCGGGCGCGCGGTCCGCCGACCAGGAGGGTGGTGCGCTGGGCGGAGACGTCGGTGACGGAGACGTGGTCGTCCCCGGCCGCCGAGCGGATTCTGCTCTCCAGGTCCCGCCGGGTGCCGGGCAGGCCCACCACCAGCCATTCGTCGGGGCCGAGCCACACCGCGCCCAGATCCCCCACGCGTGCGACAGTGTCGGGTTCCAGGGGCAGCTGGAGTCCCAGGGCGAGTCCGACTGCGTCCGCCGCCGGACTCTTGGCGTCGAGGCGGACGTTCAGCTGGGCCAGGAAGGGGACTTCGGCGAGGCGGACCGCACCCCCGGAGGAGCGTGTCGCGGCGGCCAGGCGGTCGGCGGCATGCGCCAGAGGGCTGCGCTGCCGTGCGGTCGGGGCGGTGTCAGCCATCGCGGCGGGCTCCCTCGGGGTCGTAGAGGACGGGGCTTGCGACGGTCACCGGCAGCAGCCGGTCGCCGACGGGGGCGTAGAGGCGTTCGCCGATGCGGTCCCGGCCGCCCTTGATCAGGGCGAGCGCGAAGGTCCGGCCGAGAGCCGCGCTGCGGTAGCTGGAGGTGACGTGCCCGAGCATCGGGACGGGCGGGGCGGGCAGTTCGCTGTCTGCGACCAGGTGGGTGCCCTCGGGGAGGAGGGCGGCCGGGTCCTCGGGGAGGAGGCCGACGAGGTGCTTGCGGTCGGGGCGGAGAGTGTCGGCGCGGGCGTAGGAGCGCTTGCCGATGAAGTCGGGCTTCTTCTTGGACACCGCCCAGCTCATGCCGAGGTCCTGCGGGGTGACCGTGCCGTCGGTGTCCTGGCCGATGATCGGGTATCCCTTCTCCGCGCGCAGGACGTGCATGGTCTCCGTCCCGTACGGAGTGATGCCGTGCGGGGTGCCTGCCTCGGACAGCGCCTCCCACAGGGCGAGGGCCTCCCACGGTGACACGTTGATCTCATAGGCAAGTTCGCCGGAGAAGCTGATCCGGCACACCCTCGCCTCGATGCCCGCGACCGTCGTCTCCCGCCATGCCATGAACGGGAAGTCGTCGTTGGCGATCGCCAGTCGGGGTGCGAGTGAGCCGAGCACTTCGCGAGAACGCGGACCGACCAGGGCCACGGTGGCCCACTGCTCGGTGACGGAAGTGCAGTGGACGCGGAGTTCGGGCCACTCGGTCTGCAGCCACTCCTCGATCCAGTCCAGTACGGCGGCCGCGTTGCCCGTCGTGGTGGTGACCAGGAAGCGGTCCTGGGCGACGCGGATGACCGTGCCGTCGTCGAAGATCATGCCGTCCAGGCGGCTCATGACGCCGTAGCGGATCATGCCGACCTTCAGGGTGCTCATCATGTTGGTGTAGAGCCGGTCGAGGAAGACCGCGGCGTCCGGGCCCTGCACGTCGATCTTGCCGAGAGTGGAGGCGTCCATGAAGGCCACACCCATGCGGGCGGCGCGGCACTCGCGCAGCACGGCCGCGTCCATGTCCTCGCCGTCCTGCGGGTAGTACCAGGGCCGCTTCCACTGGCCGACGTTCTCGAACAGGGCGCCGTGCGCGACATGCCACGCGTGGACGGCGGTCGTACGGATCGGGTCGGACAGCGCGCCGCGGTCGCGGCCGGCGAGGGTGGCGAAGGAGACGGGGGTGTACGGCGGCCGGAACGTGGGCAGGCCGAGCGCCGAGACGTCCATGCCGAGGAGTTCGGCGACGATCCCGCTCGCCAGGACCCCGCCCGTCTTCCCCTGGTCGTTGGCGGTGCCGGCCGTCGTGTAGCGCTTGGTGTGCTCCACCGAGCGCAGGCCCGCCCCGGTCGCCCGCGCCAGGTCGTCGACCGTGACATCGCGTTGGAGGTCGACGAACCTGGGCGCTCCCGTGCAGGTGGGGACGGCGAACACCGGCATGGGCGGGGTGTACGGCTGGGCGGCGACGGCCGGGAGGGCCGGCGCCTCGGCGGTGTAGCCCTCCGTCTCGACCGCGCGGGCGCCGGCCGACGCACCCTGCGCGAGGGTCGTGGCGAGATCGAAGGCCCCGTTCGCGCTGCCCGCGACGTCCACCGCCTGGCGGATGCTGTCGGGCACGAACGTGCCGAGCACCTCGTCGTGGCGGAGCTTGCCGCCCGCCTGGCTGAACAGATGCGCGACCGGGTTCCAGCCGCCCGAGACCAGGAGCAGGTCGACGGCGAACTCCCGTCGTCCCGCGGACTCCCCGTACGGGGCGACCGTCACGGCGGTGAGGCGGGCCCCGCCCTCCGTGTCCGTGACCGCGTGTCCGGCCAGCACCTCGATCCCGGCGGACCGGGCGCGCTCGGCCCACTCCCCCGGCTCGGACCGGGTGTCGACGATCGCCGCGATGCCCACTCCCGCCGCCGCCAGATCGAGTGCGGCGGCGTAGGCGCTGTCGTTGGTGGTGAACACGACCGCGTGTCGGCCGGGCAGAACGGCGTACCGGTGGAGGTACGTCCGCGCCGAGGCGGCCAGCATCACGCCGGGGAGGTCGTTGTCGCCGAACGCCAGCGAGCGCTCGTGGGCGCCGGTCGCGAGGACCACGCGGCGGGCGCGGATCCGCCAGACGCGCTCGCGGGAGACGTGCTCCGGGGCCTCGGCGCCGAGGTGGTTGGTGCGGCGCTCGACGGCGAGGAGGTGGTTGTCGTCGTAGTGGCCGAAGACGGTGGTGCGCCGAAGGATCCGGACCTCCGGGGCGGCTTCGAGCTGTGCGCGGGTCGTCTCCACCCAGTCCAGGTGTTGGCCGGTGCCGAGCAGGCTGCCGCCGAGTTCCGGCTGGTCGTCGGCGAGGATGACACGTGCGCCGCTCCGCGCGGCCGCCGCGGCGGCTGCGAGGCCGGCGGGGCCCGCGCCGACGACCAGCAGGTCGCAGTGGGCGTGTACGGCGTCGTAGCGGGCGGGGTCCGGTTCGCCGGCGAGGCGTCCCTGGCCCGGGAGGCTGCTCGCGACCAGGCCGTCGTAGAGCTCGACCGTGGTGGCGGGGAGCATGGGCTCGGGGAAGGGGGCCTCGATCTGGACGACCGCGTTGGGTTCCTCCGCACCGGCCGAGAAGATGCCGCGGGGGCGGCCCAGCTTGATGCTGGTGGCGGCCCCGACGACGCCGTTGGCGAGGAGGGCGGAGGCGAGGGTGTCGCCCCGGAACCCCTCGTACCGGACACCGTCGAAGGTGAAGCTCAGCCGGTCGGTGCGGTCGATCCGCCCGCCTCCCGACAGACGGAATGCCTGGCCGGGCACGCCCCACGCGGGAAACTCCCGCGGCGTCCTCGGCTGCGGGTCGGTGGTCGTGCAGCGCCCTTCGGGCTCGCTCGCGGCCTTCCCCGGGCGGGCTGGATCCATTGGGCGTGGCTCGGCGGTGGCCGGGCGTGGCTCCCCCGCTCGGTACACCGCCAGGACCTCGTTCGTCGCCGTGTCCCGCACCGCGTTGAACCACTTGCGGCAGCCCGCCGCATGGCTCCACCGTTCGGCGAACGGGCCCTTGGGGTTGTCGCGGAAGAACAGATACCGCGCCCACTCCTCGTCGGTGAGGGCGGCGGGATCCTCGGGGTAGGGCACGTGCGCCTGGCCGCCGTAGTGGAACTCGGCCTCGTCGCGGGGCCCGCACCACGGGCAGGGAATGAGCAGCATGGTTCGGCTCCCTAGTGGGCCACCGCGGCCGCGCCGTGCTCGTCGACGAGCGCGCCGGTGGTGAAACGGTCGAGCGAGAAGGGGGCGTTCAGGGGGTGGGGGGTGTCGTGGGCGATGGTGTGGGCGTAGACCCAGCCAAGGCCCGGGGTGGCCTTGAAACCGCCCGTACCCCACCCGCAGTTGAGATAGAGGTTGTCGACCGGGCTGAGGCCGACGATCGGCGAGGCGTCCGGGCTGACGTCGACGATGCCGCCCCAGGTGCGCAGCACGTGGGCGCGGGCGAAGACCGGGAAGAGTTCCAGGGCGGCGGACATCTGCTCTTCGATGATGTGGAAGGCGCCGCGCTGGGTGTAGGAGTTGTACGCGTCGATGCCGGCGCCCATCACCAGCTCGCCCTTGTGCGCCTGGCTGACGTACACGTGGACGGCGTTGGACATGACCACCGTGGGGTGGACCGGCTCCAGGAGTTCGGAGACCAGGGCCTGCAACGGGTGGCTCTGGAGCGGGAGTTCGATGCCTGCCATGGCGGCGAGGACCGAGGTGTGGCCGGCCGAGCACAGGGCCACCTTGCCCGCGCCGATGGGACCGCGTGTGGTCTGGACTCCGACCACCCGGCCGCCGACCACGTCCAGGCCGGTGACCTCGCAGTTCTGGATGATGTCTATTCCGGCGGCGTCCGCGGAGCGGGCGAGGCCCCACGCCACGTAGTCGTGCTTGGCGATGCCGGCGCGCGGCTGGTAGGTGCCGCCGAGGACCGGGTAGCGCACGTCCGGGGAGATGTTGACGATCGGGCAGACTTCCTTGACCTGCTCGGCGTCCAGCCACTCGGCGTCGACGCCGTTGAGCCGGTTCGCCTCCACCCGGCGCACGCTGTCGCGGACGTCCTGCAGGCTGTGGGCGAGGTTCAGCACGCCGCGCTGGGAGAAGAGGATCGGGTAGTCCAGCTCCTCCTCAAGCCCTTCCCACAGCTTGAGCGCGTGCTCGTAGATGCCGGCGCTCTCGTCCCACAGGTAGTTGGAGCGGATGATCGTGGTGTTGCGGGCCATGTTGCCGCCGCCCAGCCAGCCCTTCTCCAGGACCGCGACGTCGGTGATGCCGTGGTTCTTCGCCAGGTAGTGGGCGGTGGCCAGGCCGTGTCCGCCGCCGCCCACGATCACGACGTCGTACGAGCGCCTGGGCTCGGGATCGCGCCAGAGCCAGTCGGGGTGGTCGGGGAGGTCGGCGCCTGGGGTGCTGGTGCTCATCGGACGTCTCCGTCTTCCGAAAGGTGCGGGTAGAGCGGGTACTTGGCCGCGAGGGTCTCGGTGCGGGCGCGCAGGGCGGCCGTGTCCGGCTCGTGCTGGAGGGCCAGTGCGATCACGTCGGCGACTTCGGCGAAGTCCTCCTCCGTGAAGCCTCGGGTGGCCAGTGCCGGCGTTCCGATGCGCAGGCCGGAGGTGACCATGGGCGGGCGCGGGTCGAAGGGGACGGCGTTGCGGTTCACGGTGATGCCGATCGCGTGCAGCAGGTCCTCGGCCCGTCTTCCGTCGAGTGCGGAGTCCCGCAGGTCGACGAGGACGAGGTGGACGTCCGTGCCGCCCGTCAGGACCTTCACTCCGGCCGCGGCCGCGTCGGGCCGGGTGAGGCGCTCGGCGAGGAGGCGGGCACCGGCCAGCGTACGGGCCTGGCGTTCGGCGAACTCGGGGGACGCCGCCACCTTGAAGGAGACCGCCTTCGCGGCGATGACGTGCTCCAGCGGGCCGCCCTGCATCCCGGGGAACACCGCCGAGTTGATCTTCTTGGCGAGGTCGGCGTCCTGGGTGAGGACGACTCCGCCGCGGGGGCCGCCGAGCGTCTTGTGCGTCGTGGTGGTGACCACGTGCGCGTGCGGGACGGGGCTGGGGTGCAGTCCTGCGGCGACCAGGCCCGCGAAGTGCGCCATGTCGACCATGAGGAGGGCACCGACCTCGTCGGCGATACGCCGGAAGGCCGCGAAGTCCAGCTTCCTGGGGTACGCCGACCAGCCCGCGATGATCATCTTGGGGCGGTGTTCCTTGGCGAGCCGCTCGACCTCCTCCATGTCGACGAGGTGGTCCGTCTCGGAGACGTGGTACGGCACGACATTGAGCATCTTGCCGCTGTAGTTGATGCGCATGCCGTGGGTGAGGTGGCCGCCGTGCGCGAGGTCGAGGCCGAGAACGGTGTCGCCGGGCTGGAGGAGGGCGAAGAAGACGGCGGTGTTCGCCTGTGCGCCCGAGTGCGGCTGGACGTTGGCGAAGCCCGCCCCGAAGAGGGACTTGACGCGCTCGATGGCCAGGCGTTCGGTGACGTCCACGTGTTCGCAGCCGCCGTAGTAGCGGCGGCCGGGGTAGCCCTCGGCGTACTTGTTGGTCGCGACCGACCCCTGGGCCTCCATCACGGCGGACGGCGCGAAGTTCTCGGAGGCGATCATCTCGAGGGTGGACTGCTGGCGGTGCAGCTCGGCGCGGAGGGCGGCGTGGACCTCGGGGTCCAGTTCCGCCAGGGGGGTGTTCAGCGCGTTCATGCGGTGTTCGCCTTCCTCGCGGTCAGCCACGGAGGCGGGACATGGTCGGGTCGAACAGCGGCTCCTCGGCGACGACCGCCTCGATGCGCCGGTCGAAGTAGCCGATGTGCAGGGTGGTGCCGGGGGTGGTGAGTTCCGTCGGGAGCCAGGCGTACGCGATGCCCTTGCCGATCGTGTAGCCGTAGGCGGCGCTGGTGACGTATCCGACCGCGCGGTCGCCGTCGTAGACCGGCTCCTTGCCCAGGACGACCGACCGCGGGTCGTCGATGGTGAGGCAGGTCAGCTTGCGCCGTACGTCCTCCTTGCGGCGCTCCAGGGCTGCCTTGCCGATGAAGTCGCCCTTGTCGAGCTTGACGGCGAAGCCGACGCCGGCCTCGTAGGGGTCGTGCTCGTGGGTCATGTCGGTGCCGAAGGAGCGGTAGCCCTTCTCCAGACGGAGGCTGTTGAAGGCGCCGCGGCCGGCGATTACGCCGCCGAGCGGCTGGGCCGCCTGCCACAGGGTGTCCCACAGCTTCAGGCCCTGGTCGGAGGTGGTGTAGAGCTCCCAGCCGAGTTCACCGACGTACGACAGTCGCATCGCGGTGACGGGCACCGTGCCGATGTACGCGTGCTTGGCGCGGAAGTACTTCAGGCCGTCGCCCGAGAAGTCCTCGTCCGTCAGCGGCTGCAGGACCTTGCGGGCCATGGGGCCCCACAGGCCGATGCAGCAGGTGCCGGCAGTGATGTCGCGGACCTGGACCGTGCCGTCTGCGGGGAGGTGGCGGGTGAGCCAGTCGAGGTCCAGGTTGCCGTTGGCGCCGACCTGGAAGAGGTCACGGGCCAGCCGGGCGACGGTGATGTCGCTGCGGATGCCGCCGTCGTGGTCCAGGAGCAGGGTGTAGGTCACCGAGCCGACCGACTTGGCGACCTTGCCGGTGGTCAGTCCCTCCAGGAAGTCCGCGGCACCCGGGCCGCTGACCTCGAGTCGCTTGAGGGCCGTCATGTCGTACATCGCGACGGTCTCACGGGTGGCCTGTGCCTCGGCGCCGACGATGGGCGACCAGAACCGCGCGGCCCAGTCGTTCGGGGTGGGAATGTTGCGGCCTTCGACCAGCCCCGCGTTGGCCTCGTACCACTGGGGGCGTTCCCAGCCGCTCGCCTCCAGGAAGAACGCGCCGTGCTCCTGCTGGCGGCTGTGGAAGGGGCTCGTGCGGATCGGGCGCGGGTCCCCCGACGGCTGGAGGGGGTGGAGGATGTCGTAGACCTCGACGAAGTTCCGGCAGTCGCGGGCCAGGACGTACTCCGGGGACAACTGGTGCGGCTCGAAGCGGTTGACGTCGCACTCGTGCAGGTCGAAGGACGAGCAGTGGCCGTCGACGAGCCATTCGGCCATGGCGCGGCCCACGCCCGCGGAGTGGGTGACCCACACCGCCTCCGCCACCCAGAAGCCCTTGACGTCCCGGGACTCGCCGAGGAGCGGGAAGTTGTCGGTGGTGAAGGAGAACAGGCCGTTGATGCCCTCCTCGACCTTGGCCTCCGCCGTCGCGGGGAGCAGCGACCGGGTCTCGTTCCAGGCGTCCTCGAAGTCCTCCTCGGTGAACTTGAGGACCGACGGCATGTGGTCGGCCTCGTCGACGGAGAGGATGTCGTCGACCGAAACGGGCATCGGGCGGTGGCCGTAGGAGCCGATGCCGATGCCGTCGAAGCGGTCGCGGTAGTAGAGGTCGGCGTCCTGGTGGCGCAGGATCGGTCGTACCGCCTCCTCCGTCTGGCCCGCGAGCGCCGGGACCGGGCCGGTCCAGGCGAGCTGGTGGGCGAGCGGGGTCAGCGGGAGGTTCATGCCGACCATGCGGGCGATCCTCGGCCCCCAGATGCCGGCGCAGCACACCACGAGGTCGGCGGCGATCTCGCCCTGGTCGGTGAGGAGACCGGTCACCCGGCCCTCGCTCTGCCGGATGTCGAGCACTTCGTGGCGGGCCAGGAAGGTGACGCCGCGTTCGGTGGCCCGGCGGATCTGCGCCTCGACGGCGAGGACGGCCTTGGCGATCCCGTCCGTCGGTATCAGGAGGCCGCCCAGGACCCTGTCCCGGTTCACCAGCGGATGCCGCTCGACGCACTCGTCGGCGCTGAGCACGCGGGCCTCGATGCCCCAGGCGGTGATCCAGCCGTGGCGGCGGTGCAGTTCCGCGAGGCGTTCGGGGGTGGTCGCCACTTCGAGGCCGCCGACCTGCAGGAAGCAGGGCTTGCCGTCGACGTCGAGGGAGCAGAACTTCTCGACGGTGTAGCGGGCCAGCTCGGTCATGGTCTTGGAGGAGTTCGTCTGGAAGACCAGGCCGGGGGCGTGTGACGTGGAGCCCCCGGTCGCGGGGAGCGGGCCCTGGTCGACCACGGTCACATCGGTCCAGCCGCGCGCGGAGATCTCGTCCGCGAGTGCCGCTCCCACGACGCCCGCTCCGATGATCACCACTCGGGGTCCCGCCATCGCCGCACCTCCTGATTCAAAACCAGTCAAGTTGCTTGCTGCGCAACATGGTTCAGGTTGCGCAACTCAATGTGCCGGTCACGAAGGGGGGTGTCAAGGGGGCGGCGGCGCCGGCGAACAGCCCGGAAAGCGGCAATGCCCGGAGGGCGGCGCACACAGGTGCACACCGCCCGCCGGGCATCTCGGACCGTCCTCTCGACGTGGGCTACTTGAGCCAGGCGTCGACCTTGTCGCGGTTCGCCTCGACCCACTTCTCCGCCGCCGCCTCGGGCGACATCTTGTCCACCGCGATGTACTTGGCCACGGTGTTCTGGTCGTCGTTCGTCCACGTGAAGTTCTTCACCAGGCGGTAGGCCGGGCTGCCGGACTTCGCGAACTTCGCGCTGACGATCTTGTCGAGGTCGTACACGGGATAGTCGCAGGCGATCTTCGCCGCGTCGGCGTCACAGCCCGTCGTGTACGCGGGCAGATTCACCTTGACCAGCGGCACCTCGGACAGGAACCACTGCGGCTCGTAGAAGTAGCCGATCACCCATTCCTTGTTCTTCTCGGCCTCCCGGAAGGACTGGATGAGCGCGGTCTCGCTGCCCGCGTACACCACCTTGAAGTCCAGCTTCAGGTTCGTCACCAGCGCCGCGTCGTTGGTGACGAACGAGGGGTCGCCGTCGAGGAGTTGGCCCTTGCCGCCCGACTCGGAGGTCCTGAACTCGGACGCGTACTTGTTCAGGTTCTTCCAGTCGGTGATGTCCGGGTGCGCCTTGGCCAGCCACGGCGGCACGTACCAGCCGATGACGCCCTTGTTGCCGGTCGAGCCGGCGCTCACGGCGGTCTTCTGCTGGGTGATGTACTTCTTCTTCAGATCGTCGTGGCCCCAGTTCTCCAGGACGGTGTCGACCTCGCCCGTCCCGAAGCCCTGCCAGGCGATCTCCTCCTTCAGGACCTTCTTGGCGACCGTACAGCCGAGGTCGTGCTGCGCGACGTACGCGACGACCGCCGCGTCCGCCTCGTAGCCGACCCACGGGTTGACCGCGAGATTGAAGGTGCCGCACGTGCCCGGGCTGCCCGAACCCGCGGAGTCGACACCGACCTTCGCGCCGCCGCAGGCGGTGAGGGTCAGCCCGAGGACGGCCACGACGGCCGCGCCGATTCTCCACTGTCGTACCTGTGCTGCCATGCTGGTGCTCCTTACGCACTCGCGCGTCGCGCCGCTGCCTGGGTGATCCGGTCGAACATGACTCCGAGAAGGACGATCGCGAGTCCCGCAGCGAGCCCCTTCCCGTACAGCTGGCCCTGCGAGAATCCGGCCACGACGTCGTAGCCGAGGGCTCCCGCTCCCACCAGGCCTCCCACGACAACCATCGACAGCACATAGATCAGGCCCTGGTTCGTGGCGAGCGTCAGGGCCCCGCGTGACATCGGCAGTTGCACCTTGGTGATGATCTGCCAGGTGTTGCACCCGGCGGACACGGCCGCCTCGACGGTGGTTTCGGGCACGGCCCGCACCCCGTCCGCAATGATCTTGATGGCGACCGGCACCGCGTAGACGACCGCGGCGACGATGGCCGTGAATCGGGTCGCGCCGAACAGTGCCAGGAACGGCACGAGGTAGACGAACGGCGGCATGACCTGTGCCGCGTCCAGGGAGGGCCGCAGCACCCGGTCCACGAGCGTGCTGCGCCCCATCCACACCCCGAGGACGATGCCGAGCAGCATGACCAGCACCGTCGCCACGAGGGTCGACGCCAGCGTCGTCATGGCGTCCGACCACAGGCCGGTGCCGACCAGCAGACCCACGCACACGGCCGTGGTGACCCCGGCCCGCCAACCGCCGAGCACGGCACCGAGTGCGATCAGCACCGCGCCGACGAGCCACCACGGGGAGTCGGTGAGCAGCGTCTGGAGCGGATTGAGCAGGCCGTTGGTGATGCCGTCGCGGAAGGCGTTGGTGAGGCCCGAGAGGTTGTCCTGCACCCAGGTGGTCACGGTGTCCGCAGCGCGCGCGATGGAGCCGCCGGTGCCGCCGTCGCCGGGGAACTCCGCCGCCCATACATAGGTGTGCGACAGGTGGACGAGGACCGCCGTGACCGCCGCTCCCGCACCGAGCAGCGGCCTGCGCCACGCGAGGAGGCGGTTCCCCGAACGCCGGGCCGTGTCTTCGCGGGCGCCGGCCGCGGTGGTGACCCGGTCCAGGACGATCGCCATGACGACGATGGCGAGTCCCGCGTTGAAGGCCGTTCCCACATCGAGCGACTGAAGGGCCTGGATGACGGTCTTGCCGAGGCCGGGCGCGTCGATCAGCGCGGCGATGGTCACCATGGCCAGGGCGGCCATGATCGATTGGTTGACGCCCATCACCACCGTCCGTTTGGACATGGGCAGCAGGACCTTCAGCAGTGCCTGACGTCGTGTCGCACCCAGCGATGCGGCAGCCTCGACGGTGGGCCCGGGCACGGAGCGGATGGCGTGCGCGGTGATGCGGATCGCGGGCGGTGCCGCGTAGATCACGGTGGCGATCGTGGCGGAGGCCCCGCCGATGAGGAAGAACAGGGTCAGCGGGGCGAGGTAGACGAAGGTCGGCATCGTCTGCATGAAGTCCAGGAAGGGCGTCATGATCCGGTTGAACCGGTCGGACAGGCCCGCCCCCACACCCAGCGGAATCGCGAACAGCAGCGCCACGAAGACCGCGGAGAGGGTGAGCGACAGGGTGTCCATGCTCTCCTGCCACAGCCCCTGCAGCCCCAGGAAGGTGAAGCCCGCCACGGCCAGGAGGGCGACCCGCCAGTTGCCCACGGCCCAGGAGACGTAGCCCGCGATGCCGACGACGCCGAGCCATCCGATCTGCGGGACGGGGCGGCCGGCGGGGGGCTGTGAGATCAGGTGCTGGATGAAGGTCACCAGGTTGTCGATGACCAGGCGGATCTCGTTGAAGAAGTAGAGGAAGAGCGGGTTGGAGTTGCGGTCCGCGCCGATCGAGTCGTTGACGTCGTTGAACCACCGGTGCAGGTCGGTGAGGTCCGCCGCCGCCAGGGTCAGGGTCTGCTTTCCGCGGAGGACCACGAAGAGCAGCACCCAGGCGGCCAGGATCGCGGCCACCACCGTGCGCCGGCCGACCCCGCGCACGCCGGTCAGGGGGGCGGACTTCTCCAGGGCGACGGCCATCACGCGCCGCCCTCCCGCCCGGCGAGCACCGTGAGGATCTCCTCGTCGCCGACGATGCCGAGCAACGTGCCGTCCTCCACGACCTTGACCGGCCTGTCGGCCGCCAGTACCGCCCGGGTGGCCTCCTTCACCACGACGTCCGGGCCCAGCTCGGGACCGTCCAGGGCGTCATGGGGCTCCACCGGGCGCATGATCCACCGCAGGGTGAGCACGTCGCCGCGCGGCACGTCCTTGACGAACTCGCGGACGTAGTCGTCGGCCGGGGCGCCCACCAGCTCGTCGCCGGTACCGCACTGGACCGTCTTGCCGTCGCGCATGATCAGGATGCGGTCGCCCAGCTTGAGCGCCTCGGAGAGGTCGTGGGTGATGAACACCATCGTCTTGCCGACCTCGCGGTGCAGCCGGATGACCTCGTTCTGCATGTCGCGGCGGATCAGCGGATCGAGTGCCGAGAAGGGCTCGTCGAAGAAGAGCACGTCAGGGTTGCCGGCCAGCGCCCGGGCGAGGCCGACGCGCTGCTGCATGCCGCCCGAGAGCTGGTCGGGGTAGGAGTTCTCGTAGCCGGCAAGGCCGACCAGTTCGACGACCTCCAGGGCCCGCTCGGTGCGCTCGGCCCTGCTCATGCCGCGGATCTCCAGGCCGAAGGCCACGTTGTCCACCACCCGGCGGTGGGGCAGCAGCCCGAAGTGCTGGAAGACCATGGAGAACTTGTGGCGCCGCAGCTCGCGCAGGCGTCTGGCGTCCGCTGCGCGGATGTCCTCGCCCTCGAAGAGGAGCTCACCGGCGGTGGGTTCGATCAGTCGGGTCAGACATCGCACCAGCGTGGACTTGCCGGAGCCGGACAGGCCCATGACGACGAACACCTCGCCCTTGCGGACGTCGAAGCCGACGTCGCGGACGGCGGCGGTGCACCCGGTACGGTCCATGAGCTCGCGGCGCGTGAGGCCGCGCAACGCCTCGGAGTCCGGAACCTGGTCGGCCTTGGGCCCGAACACCTTCCACAGCCGGCGCACGGATATGACCGGAGTGCCGTACGAATCCTGGTGCGCGCCGTGCCGCTGCGACACCTCGGTCTGCGTTGGGGTCATGGTCGACCTCTCTTCGGCATTCAGCCGCGGAACCAGTGCTGCGGCCGGGGTTGGATGTTCTGCCAGATGTGTTTGGGCTCTCGGTACTCGTCCAGGCCGGTCGGTCCCAGCTCCCGGCCCACGCCCGAGTGCCCGAAGCCACCCCATTCCGCTTGCGGCACGTAGGGGTGGTAGTCGTTGATCCACACCGTGCCGTGGCGCAGCCGCCGCGCGACCCGCTGGGCCTTGCCGGCGTCCTGCGTCCAGACGGCTCCGGCGAGTCCGTACTCGGTGTCGTTGGCGATGCGTACGGCGTCGTCCTCGTCGGTGAAGCGCTCGACGGTGAGCACGGGTCCGAAGGACTCCTCGTGCACGACGCGCATGTCCTGCCTGCACTCGTCGAGGACGGTCGGCGGGTAGTAGAAGCCGCCTCCGAGGGCCGGGTCGTCGGGCCGTTCACCGCCGCAGCGCAGTACCGCGCCCTCGGCGAGGCCTGCCGCGACGTACGCCTCGACCTTCTCCCGGTGCCGTGCGGAGATCAGTGCTCCGGTCTCGGCCTCGGGGTCGAAGGGCCCTCCGAGGCGGATCCGCCGGGCGCGGCGGACGACCTCGTCGACGAACCGGTCGTGCAGCGAGTCCTCGACGATCAGCCGGGCGCCGGCCGAGCAGACCTGCCCGGAATGCAGGAAGACGGCCGTGAGGGCGAAGTCCACGGCCGTCTCGAAGTCGGCGTCGGCGAAGACCACGTTGGGGTTCTTGCCACCGAGCTCCAACGCCACCTTCTTCACGGTCGCCGCGGCGGCGGCCATGATCTGCTTGCCGGTCTCCAGGCCGCCCGTGAAGGAGACCATGTCGACGGCGGGGTGCTCGGAGAGCGGGGCGCCCGCCTCGGGCCCGGCGCCCAGGACGAGGTTGGCGGCGCCGGCCGGGAGCCCGGCCTCCTCCAGCGCCTTCATCAGCAGGATCGAGGTGGAGGGGGTGAGCTCACTGGGCTTGAGAACGATCGTGTTGCCGGCGAGGAGGGCCGGGGCCACCTTCCAACTCGCCTGCAGCAGCGGGTAGTTCCAGGGGGTGATCAGCCCGCACACACCGATCGGCTCGTAGACGACGCGGCTCACGGCGTCGTCGCGGCCGGTGTCGATCACACGCCCGGCGTCGATGCCGCCGATCCCGCCGTAGTAACGGAAGCAGGAGACGACGTCGGCGATGTCGTACGCGCTCTCCACCAGCCGCTTGCCGGTGTCCAGCGACTCGGCGCGGGCGAACTCCTTGGCGTCGCGCTCGATGAGGTCGGCGGTGCGCAGCAGCAGCATGCCTCGCTCCCGCTCGGAGGTACGCGGCCAGGGCCCCTCGTCGAAGGCCCGGCGGGCCGCGGCGATCGCCGCCTCGGTGTCGGGGCGCGTCCCTTCCGAGACGGTCGCGGTGAGCGAGCCGTCAGCGGGAGAGCGGATCTCCCGGCACCCACCGGCCACCGGATCCCGCCATTCGCCAGCCACATACAGGTCTGCCACGCGCCAAGCCCTTCAGCCGGAATGCGTTGCGCATCATGCATTCAATTGCTCGTGGTGGAACACCATGGCGAACGCTGCAGACCTGCGTCAAGAGGGCGGCGTACGACGATTTCGTCGGGCGGGCACGTACGCAACCACCCTTGACCGTAAGGGGAGTCGAGCCGACCATGTTGCGTATCGCTCACCATGTTGTGCATGACGCACCAATGGAGGTCGCCGTGTCCCCCCAGTACCCCCGACCGCAGTCCGGCCGCGCGTACATCCTCACCCTCTCGTGTCCCGACAGCGCCGGACTGGTCCACGCGGTGAGCGGCTTCCTCGTCAGGAACTCGGGCAACATCGTGGAGAGCCAGCAGTTCGACGACCGGCTCCAGGGGCGTTTCTTCATGAGGGTCCACTTCGACGTCTCCGACCCGGACACGAACGAGGAAACCCTGCGTCACCGATTCGGTCCCGTCGCCGAGGCCTACCGCATCGACTGGACCCTGAGCGAGGCGTCGACCCCGACCCGGACGCTCATCATGGTCTCCAAGTTCGGCCACTGCCTCAACGATCTGCTCTTTCGCCGGCGCACCGGCGCCCTCGACATCGAGATCCCCGCGATCGTCTCCAATCACCGGGACTTCGAGGGACTGGCGGAGACCTACGACATCCCCTTCCACCACATCCCGGTCACCAGGGACACCAAGCCCGAGGCCGAGGCGCGCCTGATGGAGCTGGTCCGCGAACTGGACATCGACCTGGTCGTGCTGGCCCGCTACATGCAGGTCCTCTCCGACGACCTGTGCAAGCAGCTCGAAGGCCACGCCATCAACATCCACCACTCCTTCCTCCCCAGCTTCAAGGGCGCACGCCCGTACGAACAGGCCTACGCCCGCGGCGTGAAGCTCGTCGGCGCGACGGCGCACTATGTGACATCGGACCTGGACGAGGGACAGATCATCGAGCAGGACGTGGTCAGGGTGGACCACTCGCTCGACCCCGGGGACCTGGTCACGGTCGGACGGGACGTGGAGGCACAGGTACTCGCGCACGCGGTGAAGTGGCACAGCGAGCGCCGCGTCATGGTGTACGGCAACCGCACGGTGGTCTTCCGCTGAGCGGTACGGCACGAGGGGGCGGGCCCGGTCCGCGGGCCCCGCCCC
>NZ_JBSHDU010000097.1:0-30345 GCF_053616475.1 Streptomyces sp. NPDC055815
AATCTCTATCCTGTCCTGCTCTTCGACCCCATTCGACGCAATGCCATGAACACGGAACTCATTGTCGCTTCCCTATCCGGTGCTGTGGCCCTGGGAAGCGTAGCCTACAGCTCCCAAGCAAACAGGAAGAATTCGCTCCTTAAAGCCGATCTGGATCGACAGACCGCCGAGCGCAATCGCATGCTGGAGCGGCAGGACGCCATGAGCCGCTTTCGCGACCCCCTGCTCTGGGCCGCCTTCGATTTTCAGTCCCGCCTCTACAGCATCGCCGGCCAGCGCTTTTTGAGGGTGTACTTCGTGCACCCTCACGACCAGATGTATGCAGTGCGCAGCACCCTGCACGTGTTCGCCGAGTACCTGGGATGGGTCGAGATCCTCAGGCGGCGCATCTATTTCCTTGATCTTGGCAACAAAGAGGCGAACCGTCGAATTGTGGCGTTGCTTGCCCGTATCGGTAGTGTTCTGAATGATGACGCCTACCCGGATCGACACTTCCAGTTGTTTCGCAGCGATCAGAGGGCCATCGGGGAACTCGTCATCAAGAAGGGAAAGGACGCCGACAGCTGCATCGGATACGCGGAGTTCTGCGCACGACTGGAGTCGGACCCGGGGTTCGCCGCTTGGTTCACACGTCTTTCCGACAGCATCGCCGAATTGGCTTCGCTGGAGGGACAGCACCCGCGCGTGGTAGAGCTGCAGGTAGCCCTGATGGACTTGATCGACTTCCTGGACCCCGAGCAAGAGCGCTTCCCGCAAAAACGCCGCTTCCGGTTGAACCGCTCGTGAAGACCAGCTCACGCCCACACTCCCAACCAGTCAACGCCCCGACGAGGAAGGTGCCGACGAGCCCGCCGGGCGATCAGCGGATAAAATGGGATCGAGTAATCCCTAGCCCGGCGAGGTGGTGACTGATGGCACGCGCTCCGGTTCACAGGGGAGCGTATGGCGATCGCCCTACCGCCCCTAGTCGAGCACAAATTGCAGGTTATTAGTTGGAAAGCGAGATCGGCCGTGGGAGAACAGGGGTTGTCTATCGGGCGAGGGACCTCAGGTTGGACCGTACTCTGGTACTGAAACTGCTGGCGCCGGAAGTGGGACGCAATGAAACGTTCCGCCGGAACTTTGCGCGTGATACCCGCATCGTCGCTGCGATCGACCATCCGCATGTTGTGCCGATATTTGAAGCGGGCGAAGCAGATGGATTTCTGTACATCGCCATGCGCTACATTGCCGCGCCGAACCTGAGGGAGCTGCTTGACCAATACGGAGCACTTTCGGTGACTGGTGCAATACGTATTGCCGGGCAGGTCGCGTCGGCTCTGGACTCCGCGCATAAGCACGGTGCGGTGCACGGTGATGTCAGTCCCGGGAACATCCTCGTCGTAAGAAGCGCCGACGAGGACCGTCCGGAGTATGCCTACCTTACGGATTTCGGAATCGACATACGGACACTGACGGAGAATTTCTCACGCACAGGTCCGTTCGCCGGTACGCTCGACTATGTGGCGCCGGAGCTGATATCTGGCCATCCGGTGAACAGGGCCACCGACCTCTACGCCCTGGCCTGCGTTGTCTACGAAGCCATCGCCGGCGATCCAGTTTTCCCCCGCGACGGAGACACGGCGCTCATGTGGGCGCACAAGCACGATGAGCCGCCTCCCCTGTCCCAGAGGCGTCCCGGGATCCCGCCGCATGTCGATGATGTGATGCGGACTGCTCTGGCCAAGGCCCCTGACGACCGCTACGGCTCCTGTCTGGAATTTACGGAACAGCTGCGGGCTGCCATTGGCGGGCCTGAAGTGTTGCCCACCTGACCATGTGACTGCTCCGCTCACGGGTCGTTGGTGTGGACATGAGGTGAGGTGACCTTTCGGAGGCCGACCAGGGACCGGGCTCGGCCCTGCCCCTGGTCGGCAACGGGCGCTGTGCGCGCACGACGAAGGCCGTAGCGGCAAGCACCGCCACCGCGTCGGTGCCGTAGCCCTTGGAGGACGGCAGCAGCCGCGCGGACAGGTTGTGGTTGTCGATGCTCCACAGCACCGCGGTGCCGGCCAGCGTGCCGCCGTCCAGCTCCAACTCAGAAGACGGGAGGCGCCGCGCTCATGATCGGCCGGACAGCTCCTACCCGGTGCTGGGTAACGCTCCGCGACGGCTCCCCAAGATCTGTGCCAGAACCGAGTTTGGGAGTCACTCATGGCCTGGAGAGTGAGTGGGGCCACCCGTCAGCGAAGGCAGCGGTAACGCGCCCTGTGACTCAGGAACTGATGGGTTCGGGGCAGGTCAGCGGAGCGCCGAGCGGGCGCTGCGGGTAGTTGAGTGGCTACCCTCAGTGCATGGCTACCGATCTGATCGAAGACCGCGGTGACGAAACATACGTCCTCCAAATCCAGGACATCACCCTGACGCCCTCGTTCCCCGAGCGCGGGAAGGAGTTGCGGTGGGAGATGGTCGGCCACCTGAGCGAGCAGGTCGACCTGGCCCAGGTGGAGTGCCTGCTCCAGGTGAAGCTGGGGGTCATCACGCTGATTCGGAAAACGGCCACGCTGCCCGAGGTCCTGAAGACGCTGGGGGCGGAGCTGGAGGGGGACACGCAAGCGCCTGCCGGGCCGTGGAAGCAGACCTGGACCTTCAAGCTCCCCAAGGAACTCCCCACGGGGGACTTCCGCATCTACCTCCAGTCGTACACCGGCGACGAGGAGGAAAAGGACTTCATGGACCTCAACCTGCACGTCGACTTCCGCCGACCCCGGTAGCCCGCACGCCCGCCGTCCCCGTCCCGGATGCCGCCCGCCACACGCTGCGTGTGGCGGGCGCCCGTGCGTCAGCGTGGGGAACGTGGAAGGCCGCAGTGGCAGAGGCTGGTCCGGTTGAACCCGAACTCGCAAGCATCGACCTGCCCGCCCTTGAGGTGCCTCCCGAACTCGTCAACAAACGACGCCCGTAACGTAACTCGCGTTCTGGCTCAGGTTCTGTGGTCTAGCCACGTTGAGTGACGACAGAGGTCGGGGGCAGGTCTGCGAGGTTGCCCGAAAATGCCTCTCCGTTCGGGTGGCTGGGATGACAGTTCGGGGCCGTGGATGACCTCGGGGTTCGGCTGAAGGATCTGTTGTTCCCGTCCGGAACGGATGTGGCGGTGCTGTCGGTGGACGTGAACATCGCGATAGTGCGCGTCGATGCCCGGTGCACGGCCGCTGGCGCGTCATGTCCGTTGTGCGGGACATGGTCGGAGTGTTCACGGCTCCTATCTGCGGTTTCCCGCCGACGTACCGAGTGGCGGAAGGAGCGTGGTCCTCCGGCTGAGAGTGCGGCGGTTCACCTGCTCGAACGCCTCTTGTGGGCGGCGGACGTTCGTCGAGCAGGTGCCAGGGCTGACGCGCCGCCACGGCCAACGAACGGAACGGCTCCGCTCGACGCTCGCCGACATCGGGCTGGCCCTGGCGGGCCGGGCTGGCGCCCGCATGTCCCGGGTGCTCGGCGCCGATGTCAGCCGGAGCACTGTCCTGCGCCTGGTCGGCGCCCTGCCGGAGCCTGATCTGCCCGTCCCGCGGGTGGTCGGTGTCGACGACTACGCGACCCGCAACGGACGGCACTACTGGACCGTCCTGGTCGATGTCGAGACCCGACGACCGGTCGACCTGCTGCCCGACCGGGAGGCGTCCACCCTTGCCGCGTGGCTCGCCGAACGGCCGGGCATCGAGGTCGTCTGCCGAGACCGGGCTCCGTTCTTTGCCGAGGGTGCGGCCGTTGGCGCCCCGCAGGCCGTCCAGGTCGCGGACCGGTGGCACTTGTGGCACAACGTGGGCGAAGCCGCAGAACGGGCCGTCGCCCAGCACCGCCGCTGCCTGCAAGTCCTCGTCCCTACGGCCTCCGAGCCAGAGCCGACGCCCGATCCAGAAGACGAAGGGCCGCCCGGCTCGCCCTGGCCGACCGGCCACCGGTTCGCCGACCGCGTCCGGGCCCGGCACGCGGCCGTCCACGCGCTGCTGGCGGCCGGGCACAGCCACCGCTCGATCCAACGTCAGCTCGGCATGACCTGGCGCACGGTCAAACGGCTCGCCGACGCTGCGGCCCCGGAGGAGTTGTTCACCGGGCAGTGGCAGAACCGACCCTCGGTCCTCGACGACTACAAGCCCTACCTCGACGACAGGTGGACGGACGGCCGCACCAACGCCTGGAAACTGTGGGAGGAGATCGTGCCGCTCGGCTACAAGGGCAGCTACCAGCGCGTTCGCGCCTACCTGCACGAGAGGCGAACCTCACCGCGGCCTGTGACCGCCCGGCCGCCCTCGCCCCGAGCAGTCACCCGATGGGTCCTCAGCCGCCCGGAAACCCTCACCGAAGCCGAACACCTCCAGCTCAAGACCGTCCGGACCCACTGCCCAGAGCTCGACGCCCTCACCCGCCACGTCCGCTCCTTCGCGACCATGCTCACCGAGCGCCAGGGCGAGCACCTACCGGCCTGGCTCGACGCCGTCCGGCAGGACAACCTGCCCAGCCTCCACACTCTCGCAGCCGGCATCGCCCGCGATCTCGACGCCATCACCGCCGGCCTCACCCTGCCCTGGAACTCCGCAGTCGTCGAAGGCCACGTCAACCGGATCAAGATGCTCAAGCGCCAGATGTTCGGCCGCGCCGGCTCTGCCTTGCTCCGCAAGCGTGTGCTCCTTGCGTCGTGAACGGTGTCAGTAGCTGCTGAGATGCTGGCCTTGGCTCGGTCAGCGAATACCAGGAGACACATATGGGCACGTGGGGAACAGGACCGTTCCAAAGCGACCTCGCCGACGATTTCAGGGACTGGCTCCGCGGTCTGCCGCCGCAGGAAGCCGTGGCCGCCATCCAGGAAGCGTTCCAGCGAGTGGTCGATTCCGGCTCGGTTGTCGATGGCGAGGACGGAGCAGAGGCAGTGGCCGCCGCTGCCTACGCCATCGGCTATGCCGAGGAAAGCGATATACCCACGAACCCTGAGGACGCGCCGGCGAGGGCACTTCTCCAGATGCCAGAGCCGATGCGTGCCATGGCCCGTCAAGCGCTCCGCCGCGTCCTGGGTGATGGATCCAAACTCGCCCAGGGGTGGGTGGACAGCAGCACTGCCGCGGAGTGGCGCGAAAAAGTTCAGGTCATCCTTCGCGCATTCGACTAGCTGTGATCACTCACCGTATCGGCACCACAAAACCTGAGCCAGAACCCGTTCTCACGAACAAAGCCGACGTACGAGGAGTACGAGGCGGCCATGGCCGCCGCACGCGCGCGGGAACCCGAAGAGATCGACTACATGAGCGACCTCTCCCTCGCCCCGGGCTGGCCGATGCCGCCGCTGCTCACCGTCGCCGCGGTGGAGTGCGACGGTGCCTCGCGGAGCTGGCTGCCGGTCGAGGACCGGCGGGACGCGGACGATCTGCGGGTGATCGACCCGGTCGGTGTCCACCTGGGCCGTGGGCTCATGCGCGTCCACACCTGCCCGGCCGACCCGGCCCACCCGCAGCGGATCGGCTTCCAGTGACCCCACGGAGAACCCCGGCCCGCGGCTCCTAGGCTGGGCGCGTGACTTCGGACAACAGGCCCCTGGCCGTCTTCGACCTCGACAACACCCTGGCCGCGACCGCGCACCGCCAGCACTACCTGGAGCGCAAGCCCAAGGACTGGGACGCCTTCTTCGCGGCGGCGCCGGACGATCCGCCGCTGGACGAGGGGATCGCGCTGTGCCTGGAGGCGGCCGAGGAGTGCGAGGTCGTCTACCTCACCGGGCGGCCGGAGCGGTGCCGCCGGGCGACCCTGGAGTGGCTGGCCGGGCAGGGGCTCCCGGAGGGGGCGGTCCACATGCGACGCAATCGCGACTTCCGGCCGGCCCGGGTGACCAAGGTGGAGATCCTGCGCCGCCTCGCCGCCGACCGCACGGTCAGGATGCTGGTCGACGACGACCTGGCGGTGTGCGACGCGGCGGAGGCGGCGGGCTTCCGTGTCGTACGGGCCCGCTGGGCGGAGCCCTCCGAGGTGCTGAGGGAGGCTCAGGAGAAGGAGGGCCGCACGTGACGGGCCGTACCTGACAGGCCGCAGCGGACGGGCCGCCGCGTCCGGCAAGGCGGCACCACCCGACGGGCGGCGTGGTGCCCGGAGCGGGTCAGGTCTCGTCCTCCAGGCGGAAGCCGACCTTCAGGCCGACCTGGTAGTGCTCGATCGCGCCGTCGACGAGGTGGCCGCGTACCTGCGTCACCTCGAACCAGTCGAGTCCCCGCAGGGTCTGGGAGGCGCGCTCGATGCCGTTGCGGATGGCCTGGTCGACGCCCTCGGTGGAGGTGCCGACGATCTCGGTGACTCGGTAGGTGTGATTCGACATGGGGGCCGAACTCCTCTCGGTGCGTTCCCTCCACGGTGCCCCAGGGCGCGTCGGCGCGCGACACGACGGGGGCCGGGCGATCCACGAGTAACTACCGACGGTAAGGGAGCGGATCGTCCATCAGGGTGTCGAGCGGGATCGTCAAGGACTTGACCATCCCGTTGGTCCAGACCAGAATCCAGGCCACATGCCCGCGCGAACACCCCGTTCGGTCCCCCCATGCCGGGTCAGCCCCCCATGCGCACGACCCTGTGCTGAACCTGAGCTGAAGGTGACCCACGTGAAGAATCGCCCTCTCGCCTGCCCCCTGGCCGCCGCCACCGCGCTCGCCCTCGCGGGCTGCGGGATGCTGCCGGGCGGCGACGGCGGGACCAGGACCGTGAACGTCTGGCTCATGCGGGACAGCGTCAGCGAGGACTTCCTCGCGCGCTTCACCGAGGCGTACGAGAAGGAGCACGCCGGGGTCGAGCTCGAGTTCACCATCCAGGAGTGGACCGGCATCGGGAAGAAGGTCACCGAGGCGATCCAGGGCTCCGGCGGCCCCGACGTCATCGAGGTCGGCAACACCCAGGTCGCCCAGTACGCCGACACCGAGAAGCTCTTCGACCTCACCCTCGAATCGGTCCGCGACCTCGGCAGCGAGGACTGGCTGCCCGGTCTCGCCGAGCCCGGCAGCATCGGCGGAGCCCAGTACGGCATCCCCTGGTACGCGGCCAACCGCATCGTCATCTACAACAAGGAGCTGTTCGAGGACGCCGGCCTCGACAAGCCGCCCGCCACCCGCGCCGCATGGCTCGACGACACCGAGAAGCTCAACAAGAACGGCTCCCAGGGCATCTACCTCGCCGGACAGGACTGGTACACCCTCGCCGGCTTCATCTGGGACGAGGGCGGCGAACTCGCCGTCGACAAGGGCGGCCAGTGGACCGGCGCGCTCGACAGCCCGGCCGCCCAGCGCGGCATGGCCTTCTACAAGCAGCTCCAGGCCCTCGGCTCCGGCCCGAAGAACGCCGACGAGCAGACCCCGCCGCAGGCCGACGTCTTCGCCAAGGGCGACGTCGCCCAGCTCATCGCCACGCCCAGCGCCGTCGCCGCCATCCTCAAGGCCAACCCGGACCTCAAGGACAAGCTGGGCTACTTCCCGATACCCGGCAAGCAGGCCGGCCGGCCCTGCGCCGTCTTCACCGGCGGCTCCGACCTGATCATCCCGGAGAACGCGCCCGAGCGCGGCGCGGCCCTCGACGTCGTCAAGGCGCTCGCCGGCGAGAAGTGGCAGACCGAACTCGCCCGCGCCATGGGGTACGTGCCGAACAAGAAGGGGCTCGCCTCCGTCGTCGCCGGCCAGGAGGCCACCGCCGTCATGGCGAAGGGCGCGGCACGCGGCCGGGCCACCCCCAACTCCCCGCAGTGGGCCGACGTCGAGGCCGACAACCCCATCAAGCCGTACATGACGGCCGTCCTCTAGGGCGAGGACCCCGTGAAGGCGGCGAAGGCTGCCTCGACCGCGATCACGGACACCCTCGCCGAATAGCATTCAGCGTTCGCACACCCGCGAGCCCCCGGACGGTCATGTCGAATCCAGTCGGCGACGGAAGAAGTAAGGGGCCGGGCCACCGCTCACGCGGCCCGGCCCCGCCCCTTCCCCTTCCGTCCGCCGGAGGCGCCCGCCATGTCCGCACCGACGCACACGCTCGCCGTTCCCGCACAGCCCGAGGCCGCCGTCCCCGCGCAGCCGCAGGCCGCCGTTCCCGCACAGCCCGTGGCCGCTGTCCCCGTACAGCCCCAAGCCGCCGTTCCCGCGCAGCCCCAGGCCGCCGTCCCCGCGCCGCCCCAGGACCCGGCCGAGCAGCCCACGCCCCGGTACCTCGTCGGTCTCGCCCGGGACCAGGAGGACGTACGGGCCGCCCAGCGGCTGCGCCACCAGGTCTTCGCCGGTGAGATGGGGGCCCTGCTCGACGGGCCCGAGCCCGGCCTCGACGGCGACGCCTTCGACGCGTACTGCGACCACCTCCTCGTACGGGAGGAGAGCACCGGCGAGATCGTCGGCACCTACCGGATCCTGCCGCCCGACCGGGCCGCCGTCGCCGGACGCCTCTACTCCGAGAGCGAGTTCGACCTCACCCGGCTCGCCCCCGTCCGCCACGACCTGGTGGAGGTCGGCCGCTCCTGCGTCCACCCCGCCCACCGCAACGGCGCCGTGATCGCCCTCATCTGGGCCGGCCTCGCCCGCTACATGACCCGCACCGGCCACAACTGGCTCGCCGGCTGCTGTTCGATCCCGCTCGCCGACGGCGGCACCCTCGCCGCCGCCACCTGGGACACCGTCAAGGCCAAGCACCTCGCCCCCGAGGAGTACTGGGTCACCCCGCACAAGCTGTGGAGCCCCGAAGGCATCGCCCTCCCCGAGGGCCGCACCGAGCTCCCGCCACTGCTCCGCGGCTATCTGCGGCTCGGCGCGTGGGTCTGCGGCGCCCCCGCGCACGACCCCGACTTCGGCACCGCCGACCTGTACGTCCTCCTCTCGCTGCGCCGCACGAACCCGCGCTACCTCAACCACTTCCTCTCGCTCGCCCCGGCGCGGTGAACGGCTCCACGGCCCTGTCGCCGTGGCTGCCCACGGCGCCCTGCACCCCGGGGCTCTGCGCCGCCCACCCGTCCGGCGGCCGTGACCACCCGGCGGACCGGGCCGGTGCCGTGCTCGCCGTCGCCCGGCTGACCGCCGGGCTCGGCGCGGTCCTCCTCGGCATCCTGCTCGCCCCGGCGGCCGGGCTGCTCCCGGCGGCCGCCCGGCTCGCCCTCGTCCGCGTCTGGCTGCGGGCGGTGGTCCGGGCCTTCGGCGTGCGCGTGCGGTACGAGGGGTCGGCCGCCGCGGTCGACGGCCCGCTGCTCGTCGTCGCCAACCACGTCTCCTGGCTGGACATCCCCCTCCTCGCCGCCGTGCTGCCCGGTCGGATGGTGGCCAAGGCGGAGGTCCGCCGCTGGCCCGTCCTCGGCACGCTCGCCGCGCTCGGCGGCACCCTCTTCATCGACCGCGACCGGCTCAGGGCCCTGCCCGGCACCGTCCGGGCGATGGCCGGGGTGCTCGCCGGCGGGGGCCGGGTGGTCGTCTTCCCCGAGGGGTCGACCTGGTGCGGGCGGGCCGGGGGGCGCTTCCGCCCGGCGGCCTTCCAGGCGGCCCTGGACAGCGGCTGCGCCGTGCAGCCGGTACGGCTCGACTACCGGCCCACGGACGCCGCCGCGTACGTCGCGGACGATCCGCTGGGCGCGTCCTTGTGGCGGGTCGTCAGTACGCGGCACATGGTCGCCGATATTCGAATACTGGATCCGATATCCAGCATTCAGTATCCAGACCGCCGGGCCCTGGCCGCCGCCGCTCAGCGAGCCGTCGCCAGGGACAGCGCGAACCTGCCCTCGCCGTCCGTCCACCAGCGGGCCAGCTCCAGGTCCGCGTCCGCCAACTCCTTCCGCACCCCGGCCTGACGGAACTTCGCCGACACCTCCGTCCGCAGCTCCTCGCCCGCCGCGAACGGCACCACGAGATCCAGCTCGGGGATCTTCACGGTCAGCGCGCGACGGGCGCGCAGCCGCATCTCGATCCACTCCTGCTCGGCGTCCCACACCGCCACGTGGTCGAAGGCGGCCGGATCGGCGTCGGCGCCCAGCTCCCGGTCGATCACGGACAGCACGTTCTTGTTGAACTCGGCCGTCACCCCGGCCGCGTCGTCATAGGCCGCCACGAGCGTGGCCTCGTCCTTCACGAGGTCCGTGCCGAGCAGCAGCGCGTCACCCGGCGAGAGCAGGGCGCGGACCGACCGCAGGAAGGTGCGCCGCTCGGCGGGGAGCAGATTGCCGATCGTGCCCCCGAGGAAGGCCACCAGACGCGGGCCCGGCGTCCCGGGCAGCGCGAGACCCCGGGTGAAGTCGGCGACGAGCGCGTGCACCCACAGGTCCGGCCGGTCCGCGAGCAGAGACTCGGCCGCGCCGACGAGCGCGGACTCGCTCACGTCCACCGGCACGTACGCCTCCAGACCCGGAAGCAGCGCGTCGATCAGGAACCGCGTCTTCTCGGAGGAACCGGAACCGAGCTCCACCAGCGTCCGCGCCCCGGTCGCGGCGGCGATCTCCGGCGCCCGCGCGACCAGGATCTCCCGCTCCGCGCGCGTCGGGTAGTACTCGGGCAGCCGGGTGATCTCCTCGAAGAGCTCGCTGCCCCGGGCGTCGTAGAACCACTTGGGCGGCAGCTCCTTGGGGGAGCGGGTCAGACCGTGGAGGACGTCGGTGCGCAGATCGGCGCCGGCGGCGTCCGCGGCGAGGGTGCGGGTCAGCTGGAACGGGCTCACGCGGACGGCTCCTTGAGCGGGGTGAGGGTGACATCGGCGCGGTCGGCGGTGACGAGCGTCCGCTCGGGCACCTCCCGCCAGCGCGGATCGTCGTCGTACGGTTCGGAGGCCACGACCACCCGGCCGGGGCCCGACAGGTACCAGAGGCTGTTCCGCCAGGCGGTCGCGGCGATCCGCTCACCGTCGGTGAGCAGCAGGTTCAGCCGGGACCCGGGGGCCGCAGCCGCGGCCTCCCGGACGGTGTCGGCGAGGGCCGCCCCCGGCTCGTCCCCGGCCCGCAGCCGGTGCAGGACGAGCGCCCACAGCAGCGCCGAGTCGGTGCGCGCCTCCAGACGCAGCAGCTCCCCGGCCGGCAGCGTCGCGGCGAGCGCCGTGAGGGAGTCCGGCCAGCCCCCGACCGCGCCGTTGTGGCTGAACAGCCACGGCCCGGAGGTGAACGGCGCCGCCGCCGCCTCCCCGTCGGCGCCGGGGAGCGTGGCCCCCCGGACCGCCCCGAGGAACGCCCCGGAGCGCACCACCCGGGCGAGGTCCGCGAAGGACAGGTCGCCCCAGATCGGCCCGGCCCGCCGGTACCGCGCCGGCACCGGATCCCCCTCGGCGTACCAGCCGACGCCGAAGCCGTCGGCGTTCACGACGCCGCTGTCCTGCGTACGGGGCTCCCAGGACTGGCGCAGCAGGGCATGCGGCGGCCGGACCAGCAGCTCTCCCAGCGCCACCGGCCCGCCCACGTACGCGAGATGACGGCACATCAGTCGAGCTCCGCGGTCCGCGCCGTCCGGAAGCCGGAGAAGATCTGGCGCCGCACCGGCAGGTCCCAGTTGCGGAAGGTGCCCCGGCAGGCGACCGGGTCCACCGCGAAGGAACCGCCCCGCAGCACCTTGTACTCCGGCCCGAAGAACACCTCCGAGTACTCCTTGTACGGGAAGGCCGTGAACCCCGGGTACGGCAGGAAGTCGCTCGCCGTCCACTCCCACACGTCACCGATCAGCTGCCGTACGCCGAGGGGCGAGGCGCCCGCCGGGTAGCTGCCCGCCGGGGCGGGCCGCAGGTGCCGCTGGCCGAGGTTCGCGTGCTCGGGGCCCGGCTCGGCGTCGCCCCACGGGTAGCGGCGGGAGCGCCCGGAGACCGGGTCGTGGCGGGCCGCCTTCTCCCACTCCGCCTCGGTCGGCAGCCGTCGCCCGGCCCAGCGGGCGTAGGCGTCCGCCTCGTACCAGCTGACGTGCAGGACCGGCTCCTCCTCGGGCACCGGCTCCGTCACCCCGAACCGCCGGCGCAGCCACTGCCCGCCGTCCTTGCGCCAGAACAGCGGGGCCCCGATGCCGTGCTCCCTGATCTGCGCCCAGCCCTCCGGCCGCCACCAACGGCGGTCGGTGTAGCCGCCGTCGGCGATGAAGGCGAGGTAGGAGCCGTTCGTGACGGGTGTCGTGTCGATGTGGAAGGCGGGGACGACCCGGGCGTGCGCGGGGCGCTCGTTGTCCAGGGCCCACGGCTCGTCCGAGGTCCCCATGGTGAACGGACCGCCGGGGACGAGGACTTCGGTGGGCAGCGGACCGGACCGCAGCACCGGCGGCGGGGGAGCGGTCAGGGCCGCGGGCCCCTTCCTGAGCTGATGGGTGATCAGCATCGTCTCGTCGTGCTGCTGTTCGTGCTGGGCGATCATGCCGAACGCGAAGCCCGCGTCCACCAGCGGCCGCCCCTCCAGCGGGGTCCCTTCGAGGACGTCGAGGACCCGGAGCCGGACGTCCGCCACATAGCCGCGGGCCTCGACCGGCGAGAGCAGCGGCAGCGAGGGACGGGAGGCCCGCGGGTGCTGGAACGCGTCGTACAGCGAGTCGATCTCGGGCCGCAGCGCCTCGCGCCCCGCGACGGCCCGCCACAGCCACTGCTCCTCCTGGTTGCCGATGTGCGCCAGGTCCCAGACCAGCGGGGACATCAACGGCGAGTGCTGCGCGGTGAGTTCGCCGTCCTCCACGCAGGAGGTGAGGAGCGCGGTGCGCTCGCGCGCGGTGGTGAGGGCTTCGAGCGCCCGACGCCGCAAGGCCTCGGGGTCCGCCCCGGTCTCGGTCACGGTCATGACGTCACCACCTGGAGGTTGTCGGCCGGGCAGCTCCCGGGGATCACATACCGCTCGTGGAAGGCGGCGACCGCCCGCCGCACCTCCTCGCTCGCCCCGATCCGGGGCAGCGCGTCGAGCGCCGCGGAGAACACCGCACGCGCGGCCGCGTGCAGCTCGGGATCGGCGAGACCGTCACGGGCGGCCGCGAGCCAGAGCGGATTGCGCGGGGCAGGCCCGGGGCCCGCCTGCTCGGCGAGCGGCTTCACCGCCCGGTACACGCTCTCCGCCGCCTCCGGGTCGTCGAACACCGCCGTCGTCACCGCCACGGGCACGATCCAGCCGTCCGGGCCCGGCTGCGCGTCCACCATCCGCAGCTCCAGGTGACCGCGCGGCCGCACCGGCGGGAACAGCGTCGTCATGTGATAGCGCAGATCGTCGGCGTCGGCCGGACGGGGCAGGCCCGTCCGCAGCCACTCCCGGAACGTCAGCCCCTCCGGCACCGCCCACGGACCCTCCTCGGCCCGTACGCACATCACCGGCGTGTCCAGGACGTGCGCCGCCCACTCCGTGCGCGGCTCCCCGTCCGGCGACGGCGCCAGCGCCCGCCGCGGGTCGAGATCCGCCCACAGTGCCTGCCGCGTCGAGCGCCAGCCGGTGCGGCGACCACCGTGCACCGGGGAGTTGGCGAAGGCGCCCACCAGCACCGCGCCGAGCAGGTGCGCCAGCTGCCAGCGGCGGTGGTAGCCGAGCGGACCCGGCTCCTCGAGACCGGCGTCGAGGCAGATCTGCACCGAGGCCGAGTCGCACATCATCGCCCGCCCGGAGGGACCGGTCCGGCCGAGCGCGGTCTCCATCGCGTCGTACCGCGGCTCGTGCAGCACCCGGTCACGCGGCGCGTGCCAGGGATCCACCCCGTACCCGCTCAGGGTCAGGCCGAGCGGCCCGAGCGCCGCCCTCACCGCGCCCAGGTCGGCGGCGAGCGAGTCGAGGCACTCCATGAGGGAGCCGGCCGGGCGCGAGCTGAGCTCCAGCTGCCCGCCGGGTTCGAACGTGAGGGCCGACACCAGAGGCAGGGCCCGTACGGTGTCCAGCGCGGCCGCGAGCCTCGGCGGCCGTACGGGAAGACGGGGGTCGCGCAGCTCGTGCACGAGCCACTCCAGCTCCACCCCCACCGTGCGGGGCGGACCGGTCTTGAAGCAGATACATCGCAGCAGGTCCTCCGCCTCCGCCTCGGTGAGAGGGGGACCGCCACGCGGTATGCCGCTCGGCGACATCCGTGCACCTCCTGATCCTCGGGTCGAGCTGCTGCTTCCACCTAAAGCCACCACCGGGCGGCGTGCAAGAGCGCCCCGGAGGGGCCACATGCGCCCCCTGTGCCCCCGCTTGTCCGGATTCCCCCGCAGCCCCGGAAAAACCCTTTGTCCCCACCCGAACGAAACGATCATGCTGGGAGCCATGAGTGCACGACTGCGCGAGATCGCGCGACGGACCGAGGAGATCGTCGCGGCAGGCCACTACCGCGCCCCCGACGGCCGTACCGTCTCCCTGGCCGAAGACCTGGCCGCGGCCCTGGCCGGAACCCGGCTCCACGGCCCCGCCCCCGTCCCTGTCACCCCCGACACCGACCGGACGCCCACCCTCACCGTCACCCCCGAGAGCTCCCTGGCGGCCGCCCACCGCATGTGGCGCGCCGACCCGCGGAACCCGGTCGCCGTCCTGAACTTCGCCTCGGCCCGCAACCCGGGCGGCGGCTACCTCAACGGCGCCCAGGCCCAGGAGGAGGCCCTCTGCCGGGCCTCCGCCCTCCACGCCACCCTGCTGCGCGCCCCCGACTACTACGCCCACCACCGCGCGGAGAGGGACGCCCTCTACACCGACCGGGTCATCCACTCGCCCCGGGTCCCCGTCTTCCGCGACGACCGCGGGGCGCTGCTCGCCGAGCCCTTCACGGTCGGCTTCCTCACCTCACCCGCGCCCAACGCGGGCGTCGTCCGCCGCCAGACCCCCGAGCTCGCCCACCGCGTACCGGCCGCCCTCGCCTCCCGCGCCGAACGCGTCCTGGAGACGGCCGCCGCGGCCGGCTACCGCCGGCTCGTCCTCGGCGCCTGGGGCTGCGGCGTCTTCCGCAACGACCCGGCCGAGGTCGCGGCCACCTTCAGGGCCCTCCTCACGGGCGAGGGCCGCTTCGCCGGTCACTTCGAGGAGATCGTCTTCGCCATCCTGGACCGATCCGCGGGCACGCCGACCCTGGCGTCCTTCGAGCGGACGTTCCGCTAGGCCGTCGTGCCCACGCGGCGACATGCGGGTCTCCCGCCCCCGTGCCAGGCTGAGGGGATACGGACCACCGTCCGACACCCGTCACGGGAGGCACGATCGTGGGCAAGAAACAGACCCGGACGAACCGGGGAGCCCGTACCGGCGGCCATGAGCACCGCACCGAGGCGGCCGCGAAGGAGAAGAGCGCGCCGACCCCCACGAGAGACGTGGCACCGACACCCCTCGTCGAGCACGCGTCCCACCGCAAGGAACGCAAGTTCGGCCACAACTGACCGGGGCGCCGCCCCAACGGCCTCTGACGCTGCTGATGCGATGATCGGCAACTACGGCGGGGCACCTTCAGGACACATCCTGAATGCGCCCCGCCGAACCCTTGCCGCACCACATCCCGCGTGGCGCAAGCCCCGTGCCCTGGCGCGGTGCGTCTCGTTGAGACCGGCATGACGATCTTCCACCGCCGTGTCCTCGCCTCCGCCGCCGTCGCCGCCACCGCCGTCCTGGCCTCCGCCGGGGCAGCGACGGCCGACAGCGTCGGCAACAACCTCCCGGGCCTCGGACTCCTGTCCCAGAGCTTCGGAAACGGTGACCAGCAGGGCAGCGCCGTAGACCATCTCCCCACCCACGACGCCCTCAACAACGTCACCCTCCCCTGACCGAAGCCGCCCCCCCACGCCTCCGTCACCTTCGGCAGCAGCCGAGGTCACACACGAACGGGCCCGGTGCCGTCCCCGGCGCCGGGCCCGTCCGTCGTGTCCCCCTACTTCTCGTCGCCGACCGGGATCTCCACGCTCTCGTCGGTCCGCGCCGCCGGCAGCACCGTCCCGCCCAGCTTCTCCTGCGCCGCCGGGCTCATCGTCGCGAGGAGCTGACGGGCCAGGCCGAGGCCCGTCCCGCCCATGGTGAGGGCCTTGGCGAAGACGTCCGCCATGCCGTCGGCGCCGTTGAGCAGCACCATCTGGTCGACGTTCCCGAAGGCGGAGGCGCCCGCGGAGACGATCTCCGGCCACTTCTCGGCCAGCTGCTGGGCGACCACCGCCTCCTGGTTCTCCGCGAGCGCCGCCGCCCGCGCCTTGATCGCCTCGGCCTCCGCCAGACCCTTCGCCCGCGTCGCCTCGGCGACCGCGAGGCCCTTGGCGTGCTGCGCGGCCGCCTCCGCCTCACCGGTCAGGCGGGTCGCGGTCGCCTTGGCCGCGCTCGCCAGCTCCGTCTCCTTCGCCTCGGCCTCGGCGGCCGAGATCCGGGCGTCACGCTCGGCCGCGGCCAGCGTCCGGGTCTCGTACGCCATGGCGTCGGCCGGTTTGCGGACCTCCGCCTGGAGCTGCTGCTCCTTGCGGGCGCCCTCCAGCTCGGCGACCCGGGTCTCCTGGACGACGACCTCCTGCCGCGAGGCGGCGTCGGCCAGCGGGCCGGCCTGCCGGGCCCGGGCGGAGGCCTGGTCCCGCTCGGCCTGGTAGCCCGCCTGGAGGATCTCGCTGTCGCGGGTCGCCTCCGACATGCGCGCCGCGGCCTGCTGCTCGGCCTCGGTCGCCCGCCGGTTCGCCTCCGCCTGCGCGATCCGCGCGTCCCGCTGGACGGCGGCCGCGTGCGGGGCGGCCAGGTTCTTGATGTACCCGGTCGGGTCCTCGATCTCGTGGATCTGCAGCGAGTCGACGATCAGACCGAGCTTCTCCATCTCCGTGCCACAGGCCGACCGCGCCTGCCCGGTCAGCTTCTCCCGGTCACGGATCATGTCCTCGACCGTCAACCCGCCGACGATGGCGCGGAGATGACCGGCGAAGACGATGTGCACCCGCTCCGACATCAGCTTCTGCTGGTCGAGGAAGCGGCGGGCCGCGTTGGCGATCGACACGAAGTCGTCACCCACCTTGAAGATCACCACGCCGCGTACCTTCAGCGGAATGCCCTGGTGCGTCACGCACTCCACCGACAGCTGTGTCTCGTTGAGGTCCAGCGACAGCTTCCGCACCGCCTGGACGCCGGGGAGCACGAGGGTCCCGCGACCGGTGACGATGCGGAACCCCATGCCGTCGCCGAGACCCTCGTTCTTGTGGTTGGAACCGGAGATGATCAGCGCCTCGTTGGGTTCCGCGACGCGCCACATCAGTTTGAACACACCGATCAGAACGGCGAGAGCGCCGACGACGACTCCCGCCAGAATGCCGATGCCCATGGACAAGGTCCCCCTTCACCGGAGCCGTGCGGATCCGGTGAAGGGAGTGTGCGCCTGGGACGGGCGCAGCTCAACGGTTCGGTCAACTGTCGTACGCGGCTGTGACATAGACGGTGCGTGGAGGGAGATGTTCCATGACCATCACGACCGTGCCGACCTCGATCCGCTCCTTCGGCGTGGCGGGGTACGCGAGGAAGTGCTCGGCCCCGCCGCGGATCCGGACGATCACCTCGCCGACGAGACCGGGGCCGACGGTGCCGGTCACCCGGCCGAGCAGTCCCACCATCGAGCTGTGCATCGACGCGTCGTCCATGCCTGAACGGTACGTCAGATCCAGCCGTCCAGGGCGGACATGAACCCGTCGAACTCGTCCCGGTGGACGGTGTGTCCCGCCCCCTTCACCGTACGGAGCTCGAATCCGCGCTCCGCCAGCATCCGGGCGTGCTCCGGCCGGACCAGGGTGCTCGGATCGGCGAGGGTGACGAGGGAGGGCACCACGGGCCGGACCGGCCACAGGTCGGCTCCCACGAAGGGCGTGAGGCCGTGGGCCGTCCGCTCGTCCCAGTCCCGTACGGACGCCATCTCGACGTCCACGTCCTCGTCCGGCCAGTGCGGGTTGAAGCCCCTGACCTGCTCCCGGGTCATCGACTTGCCCCGCACGAACAGCTCGGCCCGGTAGCCGCAGGGGCCGGCCGCCAGATGCCAGGCGGGGTCGGAGTACACGGCGCGGGCGGGCGCGAGGCGCTCCACCGCCTGGGCGAGGACGAGCCCGCCCAGGGAGTGGCCGATCGCCAACTCGGCACCGGTGGGGAGGGTTTCGACGAGGTCGTCGGCGTGGTCCTCCGGGCGGTACGCCTCCGGGCCCGCGGCCCGTTCGCTGGCGCCGTGCCCCCGCAGGTCCACGGCGATCACCCGGTAGCCGCGCTCCGCGAGCGCCGGGCCGACCCGGCGCCAGGTGCGGTGGTCGGCCATGATCCCGTGGACGAGCAGGGCCGTCCGGTCGCCGGATCCCCACGTGGTGGTGTGCAGGCGCACGGTGCCGCCTTTCCTGCGGTGCTCGGCGGGCGCCGGAGGCCGGCGCCCGCTGCGGATGGTGCCGGGCGGGGGGGGGCCCGGGGGGGGGGGCCCCCCGGGGGGGGGGGGGGGGGGGGGCCCGGGGGCGGCCCCCGGCGGGGGGGGGGGCCGGCCGCGGCCCCGCGGGGGGGGGGGCCCCCGCCGTGGGACGGGGCGCGGCCGACGCGGGTCAGCGCACGCTGCGGATGGGGCGCACGGCCAGCGCGCCGAGTACCGACAGTACGGCCGCGACCAGGAAGAGCGCCGTGTATCCGCCACTCAGCGACACGACGAGCGAGGCCACGAAGGGGGCGACGATCTGCGGGCCCGCGTTGGCGACGTTGAGGACGCCCATGTCCCGGGCGGCGTCCTCGGCCTTGGGCAGCACCATGGTCACCAGGGCGGTGTCGACGGCCATGTAGCAGCCGAAGCCGAGGCCGTTGACGACGGAGAAGGCCAGCATGGCGGTCCAGCTCGCCGAGACGGCGGGGATGAGCAGCGCGACGGCGGCGAGCACGGCGGAGGCGCCGACGAAGAGCTTGCGGCGGTCGAAGCGGTCCGAGAGCCAGCCGCCGAGGACGGTGGAGACCACCATGGCGACGGAGTTCACCGGCATGAGGATCGCCACGGCCTCCTCGGGGCTCAGCCCGACGGGCAGGTCGGTGTGGTCCTTGAGGATGTACAGCTGGAAGCCGGCCACCGCGAAGTAGCCGAGCACGAGCAGGGCGCGGCCGATGAAGGCCCAGCGGAAGTCGTGCTCCTTCAGGGCGCTGCCGAAGGCCGCGATCTGCTCCTTGACCGGCAGCGGTGCCTTCGGGGGCATGCGCTCCTCACGGGCGCAGGTGGTGAACAGTACGGCGGTGGCGGCGACGATCGCGCCGAAGACGAGGTAGCCGGTGCGGTAGTGCTCGGAGAAGGCCGCGCCGAGGAGCGCGCCGATCGTGGAGCCGATGGGGAGGCCGAGACCCACGGCGGCCGAGGCCTTGCCGCGCGCGGCCATGGGGACGCGGTCGGGGACCACGGAGGTGATGGCCGCCTGGTAGACGTTCATGACGGCCTGGCCCAGACACCAGGCGATGGTGACCAGCAGGATCGTGTGGACGCTGCCGAGGAGCAGCATCACGGGGAGGGCGAGCAGACCGCCGGTGAGGATCCACGGGTTGCGGCGGCCCGAGCGGTCCGAGAGGGCGCCGGCGACCGGGTTGAAGACGGTGGCGAAGATCGCGGATATGCCGGAGACGAGGCCGAAGTTCGCCACCTTGTCGGCGGGATCGATGGCCTCGATCTGGAGCGCGAGGAGCATGCCGGGGACGCCGATGTACAGCGCGTACATGGCCGTGTTGCCGGCGAGCAGCAGGGGCAGCAGGCCGCGCGTCGGCCGGGGGGCCGCGGGGGAGCCGGGGGCGGTGCCGACGGTGCCGGGGGCGCCCGTCTCGGAGCCGGTCCCGGGGGAGGAAAGGGCCACTTTGCCCTCCTGGAGAGATCGCCCGATGCGGGGGCGAGAAGCGGATTGAACGAGGGAGGTGACACGTGTCAGTGACGCGTGTCAGCATTGTGTAGCACCCAATTCCGGCCATCCGCCAGACCCCCGGCCGGATTGTTCTGGAAAGATGCCGGATCGATGAGCCAGCCAACCGAACAGTCCCCCGAACGCCCCACCGGACGGGCCGTCCCGACCAGCGCCGACGTCGCGCGCCTCGCGGGCGTCTCCCGGGCCACCGTCTCGTACGTCCTGAACAACACCTCGGCCGTCCGCATCAGCGAGCCCACCCGGCAGCGGGTGCGCGAGGCCGCCCAGGAGCTGGGCTACGTCCCGCACGCCGCCGCACGCAGCCTGCGCGCGGGCCACAGCCGCATGGTGCTGCTCCCGAGCTCCCACGTCCCCGTCGGGCCGCTGTACAGCCAGTTCTTCAACGACTTCCAGTGGGCCCTGCGCCGCCTCGACTACACGGTCGTGCAGTACGGCAGCGTCGGCCTGGAAGCCGACGAGGCCGCCCGCGCCTGGGCCGAGCTGCGGCCGGTGGCCGTGGTCTCCCTCGGCGAGGTCGAGCTCACCGGGCAGGGCGTCGAGATCCTCAAGCGCTCCGGCGCCCGGGCCGTCATCACCCTCGGCACCCAGCGCGTCGAGGGCACCCACGCCTTCGTCATGGACCAGGGGCGGATCGGCGAGGTGGCCACCGAGCACCTCCTGGAGACCGGCCGCCGCCGGATCGGCGTCGTCGTGCCCGAGGAGCCGGGCCTCACCATGTTCTCCGGACCCCGCCTGGAGGGCGCGCGCCGCGCCGCCGAGGGCGCCGGCGCCACCGTCGTACCCCTGCCGCTGCGGTACGAGGAGGAGTCGGCGGACGCGCTCGCCGCGCGGTGGCGGGAGCTCGGGCTCGACGGCGTCTTCGCGTACAACGACGAGTACGCGATGCTCCTGATGCGCTCGCTCCAGGACGCCGGGATCGCCGTGCCCGAGGAGACCGCCGTCATCGGAGCCGACGACCTGCTCCTCGGCCGGCTCCTGCGGCCCCGGCTCAGCACCGTGCGGGTCGACATGGTGGTCGGCCGCGAGCTGGCCGAGCTGGTCGACCGCGCCGTACGCGAACCGGACGCCGCGCCCCTCTCCCGCGACCTGCTCGACTCGCGGGTGGTCCGGCGGGAGTCCAGCTGAGGCGGCGGGGCACCCGGAACGCCGTCCGGCGCGATGCCGGCCGCGGGACCGGCTCGTCCCGCGATCCCGGCCGCGGTACCGGCTCGTCCCGCGATCCCGGCCGCGGGACCGGCTCGGGCGGGCGCGGCTCCTGCCGAGCGCTTAGCTTCGGTGCATGAGCAACGTTCCGAAGCGGTACGAGATCCTGCTGGTCCCCGAGCACGTCGAGGACCGCGGCGGCGCCGCCGTCGAGGACAGCGCCGTCCGCACGGCCGTCGTCGAGGCCACCGGGCGGCACGGCGAGACGGGCTACCCGATCTACGAGGGACACGGCATCCGCGCCGACATCGACCCGGAGACGCTCACGGTCGAGGCGCTGCTCGTCGACGGCCGCGAGCTCGACTACGGCCTCACGGCCCTGGTCCGCCTCCGCCCCTCCACGAGCCGCTGACCCCGACCCGCTGACCCTCCCCTCCCCGGTGTCCCGAAGCGGCCCGTTGACACGGCGGGCCGTCCGGCAGAGACTCTGCGCGCCCGATCGGGCGAAGATTGATTCACCAGGCGAACAGAGTCGTTCCGAAGGTCACGTGGGAGAGAACCGATGAGCATCCGCGACGTCTACATCGTCGACGCCGTCCGCACCCCGATCGGGAAGTTCGGGGGCGCCCTCGCCTCCGTCCGCCCCGACGACCTCGCGGCCCACGTGGTCCGCGCCCTCGTCGACCGCTCGCCCGCGCTCGACCCCGCGCGCGTGGACGACGTCTACTTCGGCGACGCCAACGGCGCGGGCGAGGACAACCGCGACGTCGCGCGCATGGCCGTCCTCCTCGCCGGACTCCCCGTCACCGTCCCCGGCGTCACCGTCAACCGCCTCTGCGGCTCCGGCCTCGAAGCCGTCATCCAGGCCGCCCGCGCCATCGCCCTCGGCGACGCGTCCGTCGCGATCGCGGGCGGCGTCGAATCGATGTCCCGCGCCCCCTGGGTGCTGCAGAAGCCCGAGCGGGCCTTCCCCGCCGGCCACCAGCAGCTCCACTCCACGACCCTCGGCTGGCGCATGACGAACCCGCGGATGCCCGCCGAGTGGACCGTCTCCCTCGGCGAGGGCGCCGAGCTCGTCGCCGACAAGCACGGCATCACCCGCGAGCAGCAGGACGCCTTCGCCCTCGCCAGCCACCGCAAGGCGGCCGAGGCCTGGGCCAAGGGCCTCTACGACGACGAGGTCGTCCCGTACCCCGGCGTGGACCTCGGCCGCGACGAGTGCATCCGCGACACCACGTCCATGGAGGCCCTCGCCAAGCTCAAGCCCGCCTTCCGCCCCGACGGAGGCACCGTCACCCCGGGCAACTCCTCGCCGCTCAACGACGGCGCCGCCGCCCTGCTCCTCGTCGACGAGGACGGGCTGCGCGAGACCGGCCGCGAACCCCTCGCCCGGATCCGTACCTCCGCCGTCACCGGGATCGAGCCCCAGCTCTTCGGCCTCGGCCCCGTCGAGGCGGTCCGGCGGGCCCTGGAGAAGGCCGGACGCTCCTTCGCCGACCTCAGGACCTTCGAGCTCAACGAGGCCTTCGCGGCCCAGTCGCTCGGCTGCCTCGCGGAATGGCCGGAACTCGACCCCGACATCGTGAATCCTCGCGGTGGAGCGGTCGCGATCGGCCACCCGCTGGGCGCGTCCGGCGCCCGCCTCGCCGGCTCGGTGGCCCACCAGCTCGCGGCGGCCGGCTCCGGCACGGGCCTCGCGGCCCTCTGCATCGGCGTCGGCCAGGGCCTCGCGCTGGTCCTGGAGCGCTGAGCCCGCTCGGCCGAAGCCGCACGACAGCGCGAGGGGGGTACGGGAAGCTCTCCCGTACCCCCCTCGCGGTGGGTCACTTCGCCTGCGCGTCCTCGATGGACTTGCGGACCTCGTCCATGTCCAGCTTGCGGGCCTGCCCGATCACGTCCTCCAGGGCGTTCTCCGGCAGCGCGCCCGGCTGCGCGAACACGGCCACGTTGTCACGGACGATCATCAGCGTCGGGATCGAGCGGATCTCGAACGCCGCGGCCAGCTCCTGCTGCGCCTCGGTGTCCACCTTGGCGAAGACGAGATCCTGGTGCCGCTCGGACGCCGCCTCGAAGACCGGGCCGAACTGACGGCAGGGACCGCACCACGAAGCCCAGAAATCGATGAGCACGAACTCGTTCCCGCTCACGATCTCGTCGAAGTTGTCCTTGGTGAGCTCTACGGTGCTCATGCTGCCTACCTTTCGGGTCCTCTGGCGTGGTCCTCACGGTCCCCTGGGGACTCGCCCGGCACAACGGCGTATCGAGCCGCGCTATTCCGCACCGCTGCCACCAGACTGGGACCCATGACGCGAACGGTGGAAGACGAGCACAGCTACGACGTCGTGGTGATCGGCGCGGGCCCGGTCGGGGAGAACGTCGTCGACCGGGTCCGGGCCGGCGGCCTCACCGCGGCGATCGTCGAGAGCGAGCTGATCGGCGGTGAGTGCTCGTACTGGGCGTGCATGCCCAGCAAGGCCCTGCTCCGCCCCGCGATCGCCCGCTCGGACGCCCGAAAGGTCGCGGGACTGCGCGAGTCGGTCTACGGTCCGCTGGACGCGATGGAGGTCTTCGCCCACCGGGACAAGGTCGTCGGCCACTGGAAGGACGAGGGCCAGGTCGACTGGCTCGACTCGATCGGCGTACGGGTCTTCCGCGGCCACGGCAGGCTGCACGGGCCCCGCCGGGTCGAGGTCATGGGCCCCGAGGGCGAGCGTCATGTGCTGACCGCCCGGCACGCCGTCGCCGTCTGCACCGGCACCCGCGCCCTCCTCCCCGACCTGCCGGGACTGCCCGCCGCGCACCCCTGGACCAGCCGCGAGGCGACCAGCGCCGACCGGGTGCCCGAGCGGCTGATCGTGGTCGGCGGGGGAGTGGTGGGCGTGGAGATGGCCACCGCGTGGCAGGCCCTCGGCGCGAAGGTCACCCTGCTCGTACGGGGCGGGGGGCTGCTGCCGCGCATGGAGCCGTTCCTCGGTGAGCACGTCGCCGCCGCGCTCACCAGCCGTGGCGCGGACGTCCGTACCGGCGTCTCGGTGAGCGCGGTGGTACGGAACGGGGGCACCGGACCGGTCACCGTGGTCCTGGAGGGCGGCGACCACGTCGAGGGCGACCAGGTACTCTTCGCGACCGGCCGCAGGCCGCGCACCGAGGACATCGGCCTGGAGACGGTCGGTCTGACACCGGGCTCCTGGCTCGACGTCGACGACAGCCTCCGGGTCACCGGGAGCGAGTGGCTCTACGCCGTCGGCGACGTCAACCACCGCGCGCTCATGACCCATCAGGGCAAGTACCAGGCCCGGATCGCGGGCGCCGCGATCGCCGCCCGGGCGCACGGCGACGACTCCCTGGACACCGGGCGGTGGGGTGCGCACGCGGCCACCGCCGACCACGCGGCCGTGACGCAGGTCGTGTTCACCGACCCCGAGGCGGCCGCCGTCGGGCTGACCCTGGCCGAGGCGGAGCGCGCCGGGTACCGGGCACGGGCCGTGGACCTCGACATGCGGTCGGTGGCCGGGGCAGGCCTCTACGCCCAGGGATACCGGGGGCACGCCCGGATGGTCGTGGACCTCGAACGGGAGGTGGTCCTCGGCGCCGCCTTCGTCGGTCCCGGCATCGGGGAGCTGCTCCACTCCGCGACGATCGCCGTCGCGGGCGAGGTGCCGATCGCCCGCCTGTGGCACGCGGTCCCCGCGTACCCGACGCTGAGCGAGGCGTGGCTGCGGCTCCTGGAGGCGTACCGGGGCTGACGCCCGGTCATCACTGAGGCCGCCGGGGCTGATGTCCTACCGGGGTTGAGGGGCCGTCACTCCCCTTCGTTCTCCTCGGTGTTGAGGGGGATCAGGGCACGTGCCGCCGAGCGCGCGGCCTCCAGGGCGGGGCGGGGGTCCCGGCCCGGTTCCTGGTCGAGGACCACCCGGGTGCTCAACCCGTCGAGCAGGGCGAGGAGTTCGGAGGCGCGGGCGCCGGCGTCCAGCGGGGCGAAACGGCGGCGCGCCGCGCCCGCCGCGAGCAGGGCCTCCAGGTCCTCCTGCCAGCCCGTGTCCAGTTCGGCCTGCGCCTCGCGCAGCGCGGCGTTGCCGGGGGTGCGGGCCCAGAGCTCGATCCAGAGGGTCCAGCGCGGATCGCGCGGACCGCGCGGGAGGTAGAGCCGGAGGAAGAGGTCGAGCTTGCGCTCGGCCGTGATCCGGCGGGAGAGCAGGGCGCGCCGCTCCTCGGCGAGCGCGGCCTCGCTCCAGCGGAGGGCGGCGAGCAGCAGCAGGTCCTTGCTGCCGAAGTAGTACAGGATGTGGCCGCCACTGGTGCCGAGCCGCTCGGCGAGCGCCGACATGGTGAGGGAGGCGAGGCCGTTCTCGGCGATCGCCGCCATGGCCTCCTCCAGCATCCGTTCCTGGGTGACGTGTCCGTCCCGCCGTCGTGCCGCGCCTGCCACCGCCGCCGTCCCCCGTCCTGTCGTTCCGCGTTCCGCTTCTTTCGGGACCGACCTTAACCGCAACCGCCGTAGGTCTTGACGTGGCCTGAACTCATCCCACATCTTGAATGCCGTTCTAAGACTTAGAACGGCATTCAAGATCGATCCACGACAGGAGTGCGGTGTGCTCGAACACGAGACGGCGTCCGCGACCACGGGCCGGACAGCGACCGACGAGGTCTTCCAGGTCGAGGAACACGGCATCGACCCCATCCCCGACGCCGAACGGCACGGCGGGGCCAAGGACGTCTTCTGGCTCTGGTTCGGCTCGAACCTGACCTTCACCTACGTCATCAACGGCGCCCTCGCCGTCGCCTTCGGGCTCTCCTTCTGGCAGGCCACCGCCGTCGTCGTGCTCGGCGGCCTCTCCTTCCTCGCCATCGGCGCGGCCGGACTCAGCGGCGTGCGCACCGGCACCGCCACCCTCGTCATCTCCCGCGCCGCCTTCGGCCGCCGCGGGAACTGGCCCGCCGGCCTGCTGAACTGGATCGTCAGCATCGGCTACACCATCGTCAACACCGTCGTGGGCACCCTCGCCCTCGAAGCCTTCTTCAGCGACCTCGGCTGGGACGGCGGACACACCGCCCGTGCCCTGGCGCTCGCCGTCACCCTCGCCCTGACCTTCGCCGTCGCCCTCTGGGGCCACGCCACGGTCCAGTTCGCCGAGCGCTGGATGGCGTACGTCCTCGCCGCCGGCTTCGCCGCCCTGCTCGTCCTCGTCCTGCCCGGCGCCGACACCGCCGCCCCCGCCGCCGCGCCCGGGGCCTCCGGCTGGAGCCTCGCCTTCGTCGTCATGCTCGCGGGCCCCTTCTCGTACCTCCCCATGCCCGCCGACTACACCCGCTACCTGCCCCGCACCACCAGCCTCAAGGCCGTCACCTGGAGCGGCGCCCTCGGCGGCTTCGTCTCCTCCGTCGCCCTCGGCGTCGCCGGCGTGGCCGCCGCGACCCAGGCCGACATGACCGACGCCGTCGCGGGCACCGAGAGCCTCCTCCCCGGCTGGTTCCAGCCCCTCTTCCTCGTCCTGGTGCTCGGCGGCTCCGTCACCAACTCGATCATCACGCTCTACTCGTCGAGCCTGAACCTCCAGGTCCTCGGCATCCCCTGGAGCCGCGCCCGCGCCATCGTCATCAGCGCGGCCGTGACCGCCGTCGGCTCCCTCGGCGCCCTCTTCCTCACCGACTTCACCACCTCCCTCCTCTCCTTCCTCTCCCTCCTGATCATCGTCTTCGCCCCCTGGGGCGGGGTCTTCCTCGCCGACATGGTGCTCCGCCGCTGCACCTACGACTCCGCCGGCCTGCACGCGGACACGGGCGGCGCCTACTGGTACCGCTCCGGCTGGCACCCGGCCGGCATGACCGCGCTCCTCGCCGGGCTCCTCTTCTCCGCGCTCACCTGCGACTCCGAGCTGTGGACCGGCCCCCTCGTCGCCCCGCTCGGCGGCGCGGACCTCACGCTCCTGGGCTCGGTCGTCTCCGCCCTGGTGTACGTGCTCCTCGCCCGCGGGCGCGTCACCCCCGCCCCGTAACCCCTCTCGTACGACACGGAGTTCCGCCCCATGAACCGCACCGCCCCCGCCGACCTCGTCCTCACCGGGGCCCGCATCCACACCGTCGACCCGGCACTCCCCGAGGCCCAGGCCCTCGCCGTCCGCGCCGGCCGCATCGTCTGGATCGGCGCCGACGCCGAAGCGGCCGAGTGGACCGGCGCCGACACCCGGATCATCGACGCCGGCGGGCGGCTCGTCCTGCCCGGCTTCATCGACGCCCACAACCACGTCCGCCTCGGCTCCGACGACGCCTGCGTCCAGCTCGCCGGCGCCCGCAGCCTCGACGAGATCCACGCACGCATCCGCACCTGGCACGCGGCCCACCCGGACGCCGCCTGGATCGAGGCGGAGGCCTTCGACTACTCCGCGATCCCCGACGGGCGGATGCCCACCGCAGCCGACCTCGACCCGGCCACCGGAGACACCCCCGCCCTCGTCCTCAGCTACGACGTCCACACCGCCTGGCTCAACACCGCCGCCCTCCACCGGCTCGGCGTCGACCGCGACCACACCGAGCTCCCCTTCGGGCGGGCCGTCACCGACCCCGCCACCGGCGAGCCCACCGGCTTCGTCAAGGACTTCGCCATCAAGGGCCTCTCCCGCGAGGGCCACCGCGCCCTCCGCGAGCTCGGCCTCCCCTGGGCCTCGACCGACCGGCAGTACGGACGGCTCGCCAAGAGCCTGGACGACGCCATCGGCTACGGCATCACCACCGTCGTCGAACCGCAGAACTCCCTCGACGACCTCGCCCTCTTCGAGCGCGCCCGCACCGAGGGCCGGCTGCGCTCCCGGATCGTCGCCGCGCTCTTCCACCCGCGCGGCACCACCGAGGCGGACCTCGACGCCTTCGAGACGGCGGCCGACGCGTACGCCGACGACCGGCTGCGGGTCGGCCCGCTCAAGCTGTACATCGACGACGTCGTCGAACCCCGCACCGCCGCCCTCCTGGAGCCGTACGCCGGCTGCTCCCACCACCGCGGCGACACCTTCTACCCGCCCGAGGAGTTCGCCGAGCTGCTCACCCGCCTCGACGCCCGTGGCTTCCAGTGCTTCGTCCACGCCACCGGCGACCGGGGCATCCGCACCGTCCTCGACGCCGTCGAGCGGGCCCGCGCCGTCAACGGGCCGCGCGATGCCCGCCACCAGGTCGTCCACGTCGAATGCCTCGACCCGGCCGACACCCCGCGCTTCGCCGAGCTCGGCGTCGTCGCCTGCATGCAGCCCCGGCACGCCGCCCCCGACATCGCGGGACCGGGCCAGGACTGGGCCGAGAACGTCGGCCCCGAGCGCTGGCACAAGGCCTGGCCGCTGCGCAGCCTGCACGCGGCCGGCGCGGTGCTCGCCCTCTCCTCCGACTGGAACGTCGCAGAGATGGACCCGATGGTCGGCATCCACGCCGCCGTCACCCGCCGTCCGCCGGGCGGCGGCGAGGCCTGGACGGCGGGCGAGACGATCGACGTCGCGACCGCCGTCGAGGGCTACACGATGGGCTCGGCCCACGCGAACTTCCTGGAGCACGAGCGGGGCTCGCTGACCGTGGGCAAGCTGGCCGACTTCGTCGTCCTCTCCCGCGACATCCTGCGCATCGCCCCGGAGGAGATCCCGGGCACGGTCTCGGAGACGGTCGTGGTGGGCGGCGAGGTGGTCGTGGACCGGAGGCCGGGAGCGTGACGGGTCCACGGCCGCTCAGCGGGCCTGCGCCAGGATCGCGGCCGCGGCTCAGCCGGCGATCCGCTCCAGGACCGGGGCCAGGCCGGACGGTCGCCGGTCCACGGTCAGCGGGTCGACGAAGTGCACCGGGCACCCGAGTGCCCGCGCACCCCCGTCGGCGGGCCGGCTGTCGCCGACCATGAGCACCTCGGCCGGCGCGAGCCCGAGGAGCGCGCAGGCGGCCCGGAAGATCGCCGGATCGGGCTTCCGGGCCCCCACCTCGTACGACAGCACATAACCGTCCACCAGCGCGTCGAGCCCGTGGGCGCGGAACACCGGGCGCAGGTCCCAGCCGATGTTGCTCACCACGGCCACCGGGACGCCACGGTCGCGCAGGGCGCCCAGCGTGGCCTCGGTGTCCGGGTACGGGCGCCAGGCCGCCGGGCTCATGTGCCGCTCGTACAGCGCCTCCACGAGCTCCGGGTCGGTGAGCCCGGCCTCCCGGGTGAGGGCGGTGTAGACGGTGCGATGGCCGGCCGGGGTCAGGTCCCGCTCCTCCCAGAGCCGCGCGAGCCGGTCGGGCATCACTTCCGGATCGGGACCGCCGGGCTGCGCCCCGTACCGCGTGAGTCGCCGCACGAGGTCGTCGAACGCCTCGGTGCCGGGCGCGGGGCCCGGCCGTGACGCGAGGACGCCACCGAGCCACTCCTCCACCGGCTCGATCCGCAGCAAGGTGCCCGAGAAGTCGAACATCACTCCGTTGATCATTACGGGATCGTAGACCGTACGTGTCGCTCAACTGCCGTGGTTCCCGGGCTCCACCGCCATGCGCCGTTCGAAGCGGCGGCCCGCGTCACGGGATTCGTACACCCCGTCCTGGGTGGCGACGAGCAGTCGGCGGGCGTCCACGGCGGTGAGCGCCTGCGGGGCGCCGCCCGGCACGGGGGCGACCCGGGTCCAGGTGGTGCCCCCGTCGGTCCCGCGGAAGAGGACGCCGTCCGGGTCGATGCCGAAGAGGGCGTCGGGGGCGGTAGGGGCGTCGGAGGCGTCGGAGGCGGTGGGGGTGTCGGGGGCGGCCCACGAGACGTACGCGAGGACCTGCGCGGAGGCCGGGGCGAAGCTTCGGCCGCCGTCCGTGGAGCGGACCACGCCGGTCTCGGTGGTGGCCAGGACGGTGCCGGGGGCGGTGGGGGAGACGGCGATGTCGAGGGCGCGCAGGGCGGCGCGGTCGTCCCAGGTCACGCCGTCGGTGCTGACCCGCAGCAGGCCGTTCGCGCTGTCGTGGCCGTAGACGGTGGAGTCGGGCGCGGTGTCGAGCGCGTGGAAGTCGACCTTCCCCGCGAGGGACTTCTCCCGCCAGGTGCGGCCGGAGTCCGTCGAGGCGATGAGCCCGAGGTCGGCGGGCCCGTCGCCGCCGGGTGCCGGGTGCCCGCCGGCGAGGAAGTCGCCCTTCGCGGTGACGGTGAACCCCATGAAGTCGTCACGGCGGTCGCCGACCAGGACCGGCCGGCCGTCGGCGTCCGGGCTGTGGAGGCCCTGGTGGGTGGCGACGTAGAGGGCGTCGCCGCGCAGTCCGAGGCCGTGGATGTGGCTGAGGGCCGAGGTCTCCGGGGCGGCGGTCCCGGAGCAGGCGGTGAGGGTCAGGGCGAGGACGGCCACGGCGGCGGTGGCCACCAGGCGGGGGGAGTACCGGATCATCGTTCTTTCGCCAAAGAGTGTGGACGTACGTCGAAGGGCGGCCCGCCCCCGGTGGGGGCGGGCCGCCGGCCCGTCG
>NZ_JBSHDU010000098.1:0-30318 GCF_053616475.1 Streptomyces sp. NPDC055815
TCGGGGTGTTTTGACCCTAAGACAATCGGGCGGCGCCCCCGTCCGTAAACACTTCGGGCGGGGGGCGCCGCAGGTGAGGCTCGTTACGTTGCCTTTCGGCGACGCGCCTTACAGACCGAGGTCGACCTCGAACTCGCCGGCCTCCAGGATCGCCTTGACGGCCGTCAGGTAGCGGGCGGCGTCGGCGCCGTCCACCAGACGGTGGTCGTAGGAGAGCGTCAGGTAGGTCATGTCGCGGACGCCGATGACGGTGCCCTCGGCGGTCTCGATGACGGCCGGACGCTTGACCGTGGCACCGATGCCCAGGATGGCGACCTGGTTCGGCGGCACGATGATCGTGTCGAACAGCGCACCGCGCGAGCCGGTGTTGCTGATGGTGAAGGTCGCACCGGACAGCTCGTCCGGCGTGATCTTGCTGGCGCGGACCTTGCCGGCCAGCTCGGCCGTGGCCTTGGAGATGCCGGCGATGTTCAGGTCGCCCGCACCCTTGATGACCGGCGTCATCAGACCCTTCTCGGAGTCCACGGCGATGCCGATGTTCTCCGAGTCGAAGTACGTGATGGTGCCCTCGTCCTCGTTGATCCGGGCGTTGATGACCGGGTGGGCCTTCAGCGCCTGGGCCGCCGCCTTCACGAAGAACGGCATCGGGGAGAGCTTGACGCCCTCACGGGCCGCGAACGCGTCCTTGGCGCGGGCGCGCAGCTTCATCAGCTTGGTGATGTCGACCTCGACGACCGAGGACAGCTGGGCCTGGCCGTGCAGCGCCTTCATCATGTTGTCGCCGATGACCTTGCGCATGCGGGTCATCTTGACCGTCTGGCCACGCAGCGGGGAGACCTCCAGGGCGGGGGCCTTCGCGGCGGCCGGGGCGGCGGCGACGGGAGCGGCAGCGGCGGCCTTCTTGGCCTCGGCGGCCGCGAGGACGTCCTGCTTGCGGATGCGGCCGCCGACGCCGGAGCCCTTGACCGACGCCAGGTCGACACCGTTCTCGGTGGCGAGCTTGCGGACCAGCGGGGTCACGTAGGCGCCGTCCTCGGCCGGCTGTGCGGCGGCGGGGGCGGCCGGAACCGGGGTGACCACGGCCGGAGCGATCGACGGGGCGGCGGCGACCGGAGCGGCCGGAGCCGGGGCGGCCGGAGCGGCCGGAGCCGGGGCAGCGGCGGCCGGGGCCGGGGCGGCCGGAGCCGGAGCGGCGGCGGGAGCGGCACCCGCGGCACCGATGACGGCCAGCTTGGCGCCGACCTCGGCGGTCTCGTCCTCGCCGACGACGATCTCCAGGAGAACGCCGGAGGCGGGGGCGGGGATCTCGGTGTCGACCTTGTCGGTCGAGACCTCGAGCAGCGGCTCGTCGGCCTCGACACGCTCACCCTCGGCCTTGAGCCAGCGGGTGACGGTGCCCTCGGTGACGCTCTCGCCGAGCGCCGGCAGGGTTACGGAAACCGACATGGTTTCAGTTGCTCCTAACGAATTGCGGAAAGTGGTCGTCGCGCCCTGTGATGACGTGAGCGTCAGTCGTGGGAGTGCAGAGGCTTGCCGGCGAGGGCCAGGTGGGCCTCGCCGAGCGCCTCGTTCTGCGTCGGGTGGGCGTGGATGAGCTGCGCGACCTCGGCCGGCAGCGCCTCCCAGTTGTAGATCAGCTGCGCTTCGCCGACCTGCTCGCCCATGCGGTCACCGACCATGTGGACGCCGACCACGGCACCGTCCTTGACCTGGACGAGCTTGATCTCGCCCGCGGTCTTGAGGATCTTGCTCTTGCCGTTGCCCGCGAGGTTGTACTTCAGGGCGACGACCTTGTCCGCGCCGTAGATCTCCTTGGCCTTGGCCTCGGTGATGCCGACGGAGGCGACCTCGGGGTGGCAGTACGTCACCCGGGGCACACCGTCGTAGTCGATCGGGACGGTCTTCAGACCGGCCAGGCGCTCCGCGACGAGGATGCCCTCGGCGAAGCCGACGTGCGCGAGCTGGAGCGTGGGGACGAGGTCGCCCACGGCCGAGATCGTCGGCACGTTGGTACGCATGTACTCGTCGACCAGGACGTAGCCGCGGTCCATCGCGACGCCCTGCTCCTCGTAGCCGAGACCGGCGGAGACCGGGCCGCGGCCGATGGCGACCAGGAGGACCTCGGCCTCGAAGGTCTTGCCGTCGGCCAGGGTGACCTTGACGCCGCTGTCGGTGTACTCGGCGGACTGGAAGAAGGTGCCGAGGTTGAACTTGATGCCGCGCTTGCGGAACGCGCGCTCAAGAAGCTTCGAGCTGTTCTCGTCCTCGACCGGGACCAGGTGCTTCAGGCCCTCGATGACCGTGACGTCGGTGCCGAAGGACTTCCACGCCGAGGCGAACTCGACGCCGATGACGCCGCCGCCCAGGATGATCGCGGACTCCGGGACACGGTCCAGGGTCAGCGCGTGGTCCGAGGAGATGATCCGGTTGCCGTCGATCTCCAGGCCGGGCAGGGACTTCGGCACGGAACCGGTGGCCAGGAGGATGTGACGACCCTCGACGCGACGGCCGTCCACGTCGACGGAGGTCGGGGAGGACAGGTGGCCGGTGCCCTCGATGTAGGTCACCTTGCGGGAGGCGACGAGACCCTGCAGGCCCTTGTACAGGCCGGAGATCACATCGTCCTTGTACTTGTGCACGGCCTTGATGTCGATGCCCTCGAAAGAGGCCTTGACACCGAACTGCTCCGCCTCGCGCGCCTGGTCGGCGACCTCGCCGGCGTGGAGCAGGGCCTTCGTCGGGATGCAGCCGTTGTGCAGGCAGGTGCCGCCGAGCTTGTTCTTCTCGATCAGTGCGACGTCCAGGCCCAGCTGCGCTCCGCGCAGCGCCGCGGCGTAACCGCCGCTACCGCCGCCGAGGATCACTAGGTCGAAAACGGTGCTGGCGTCGTTCGCCACGTCACGTCCTCCATGCATGTGCGCTCGTCGCCGGTCGTCGACGACCTGGCGGCGGCTGGTGTCCGGCCGCTTTATTTCGGCCCTGTGGTGGGGGCCCTGTCCTGCCGAGAACCCATCTTCGCACTTGTTGACGGACGACGGGACGCGGGGCCGTGGTCTGAGACGGCCGATCGTCCGTACGGCGGGCTCACGAGCACGGACGAACCTACGGATTTCGTCGCGAGCGAACAGCGGACGAACGGGGACGGCCCCGGGCACGCAGCCCGGGGCCGTCCCCTGTCACCGGTGTGCTCAGAGCTCGCCGGCCGCCGTGCGCTCGGCCAGCTTCACCAGGGTGCGGACCGAGGAGCCGGTGCCGCCCTTGGGGGTGTAGCCGTACGGGGCGCCCTCGTGGAACGCCGGGCCCGCGATGTCCAGGTGGGCCCAGGTGATGCCCTCGCCCACGAACTCCTGCAGGAAGAGGCCGGCGACCAGGCCGCCGCCCATCCGGACGCCCATGTTCGCCATGTCGGCGGTCGGGGAGTCCATGGTCTTGCGCAGGTCCGCGGGGAGCGGCATCGGCCAGGACTGCTCGCCGACCTCCTCGGCGATCTCGTGGATCGCGGTCCGGTAGGCGTCGTCGTTGGCCATGATGCCGAAGGTGCGGTCACCGAGGGCCAGGACCATGGCGCCGGTCAGGGTGGCCACGTCGACGATCGCGTCCGGGTGCTCCTCGGAGGCCTTGGTGATCGCGTCGGCGAGGACGAGCCGGCCCTCGGCGTCGGTGTTCAGGACCTCGACGGTCTTGCCGCTGTACATGTTCAGGACGTCACCCGGGCGGGTGGCGGAGCCGGACGGCATGTTCTCCGCGAGGGCGAGCCAGCCCGTGACGTTGACCTCCAGGCCGAGGCGGGCCGCGGCGACGACGGTGGAGAACACGGCGGCGGCGCCGGCCATGTCGCACTTCATCGTCTCGTTGTGGCCGGCCGGCTTCAGGGAGATGCCGCCCGAGTCGTAGGTGATGCCCTTGCCGACCAGGGCGAGGGTCTTCTCCGCCTTCGGGTGGGTGTAGGCGACGCGGACCAGGCGCGGCGGGTTCACGGAGCCGTTGCCGACGCCGAGGATGCCGCCGTAGCCGCCCTTGGTGAGCGCCTTCTCGTCGAGGACCTGGACCTTGAGGCCGTGCTCCTTGCCGGCGGCCTGGACGGCGGCGGCGAAGGTGGCCGGGTAGAGGTCGTTCGGCGGCTGGTTGATCAGGTCGCGGGCGCGGTTGATCTCCTCGGCGACGGCCTGGGCGCGCTCGGCGGCGGCCTTGTGGGCCTTGTCGCGCGGCTTGGCGCCGAGCAGGGCGACCTCGGCGAGGGGCTTCTTCGCGTCCTTGCCGTTCTCCTGGTACGCGGTGTAGGCGTACGCGCCGAGGAGGGCGCCCTCCGCGATGGCGGCGGCGTCGTCGGCGGCGGCGATCGGCAGCGCGAACGCGGCCTTCTTCGAGCCGGTCAGGGTGCGGGCGGCGGTGCCGGCGGCGCGGCGCAGGGTCTCCGCGGCGAAGGACCCGCCGTCCTCGGGGGCCTCGCCCAGGCCGACGGCCAGGACGACGGGGGCCTTGAGACCGGCGGGGGCGGGCAGCTTCGTCGCCTCACCTTCGGCACCCGAGGCGCCCAGGGTCTCCAGGACGGCGGCGAGCCGGCCGTCGAAGGCCTTGTCGACGGCCTCGGCGCCCGGGGCGACGACCAGGGTCTTCCCGGACTTCGCGACGCCGACGACGAGGGCGTCGGCGCGCAGCGTCGCCGCACCGGCAGTGCTGAGAGTGAGAGCAGTCACGGTGGTGAAATCTCGCTTCCATTGAGTTCTGTGGCGGTCGAGGGATGGGCCGACCGTGCCCGCCGCATCGTATTTCGGCCCGGAGAGCGCCGAGAACGAGCCTACGCTCGCTCACCCGGTTCGCTCACGGCGGCGGGGATTCACTCATCCGTGGTGTCTCTTTCATGTTTACCCTTCCGGCCTCTGTCGCCCGGTCACACTCGCCTCATTCACGCAAGGACGACACACCGTTCTTCGCCTCATCTGCGACATCTCCACGCGTTCCGCCGGTTCGGGCGGGGCCCGTCGAGGGGGGACACCAGCCATGGACTCCGGCCGAATCCGTATGCCCAGAACCGCGCCCCGCGCCACCGCCGGCACCCGCACCGCGCCCCGTACCGGTCCTCGCACCGGCGCCCGTACGGGAAAGATCGCGGCCCTCGCCGCCGCCGCGCTGCTCGCCACCGTCGTCCCCTCCGCGCAGGCGGTCGCCGCGACCGCGCCCCGCGTGGACCTCACCGTCCTCGTCGTCGACGACGGCGGCAGCGCGGTCGGGGCGATCACCGCCGAGCTGAAGGGCTCCGGCGTCCCGTACCGCAGGATCGACCTCAACGACCCGAACCGGCCCGTCCTCGACACGGCCTTCCTGAGCGACTCCGTCGACGGGCGCCCCCGCGCCAAGTACCAGGGCGTCGTCCTGCCCCACGAGAGCGCCTTCGGCCCCGACTCCGCCGAGGCCACCGCCCTCCGGACGTACGAGCGGACCTTCGGGATCCCGCAGGTCGACGCCTACACCTGGTCCCACCCCGGCGTCGGCCTCGACTACACCGACCAGGGCGGCTGGTCCGGCGTCCTCGACGGCACCACCGCCGGCGTCACCGCCGCCGGGCAGGCGGGCCCCTTCCGGTACCTCGCCGGGGCGCTCACCTTCGAGGACAACGACCCCACGATCTCCGAGAGCTACGGCTACGCGGGCCGCCCCCGGGCCGGCTACACCAGCTACCTCGACGTGCCCGTCGACGGGGGCGGCCGGGCCAGCCTCGTCGGCGAGTACACCGCCGACGGACGCCGCGAACTCGTCGTCACGTTCGCCTACAACCAGTACCAGCGGCAGTTCCGCGCCCTCGCCCGCGGCATCGTCGACTGGCTCACCCAGGGCGTCCACCTCGGCCGGAGCCGCAACTACCTCTCCGTCCACGTCGACGACGTCTTCGCCCCCGACGCCCGCTGGGACCAGGCGCTCAACTGCACCCCCGGCGACTTCGACTGCGTCGGCGACGACGGCGAGGGCGCCAACCCGATCCGCATGACCGCCGCCGACGCCCAGTACGCCGCCGCCTGGCAGAAGGCCTCCGGCTTCACCCTCGACATGGTCTACAACGGCGGCCAGGGCGAGCAGTGGAAGACCGAGCACGGCGGCACCGACGCGCTCACCGACCGGCTCGTCGCCGACCGCGCCCAGTACCGGTGGATCAACCACACCTACACCCACCCCTTCCTCGGCTGCGTCCAGGACAACAGCGTCGTCCCCTGGCAGTGCGCCAAGGACACCGCGGGCAACACCCTCTGGGTGAGCCGCTCCGAGCTCTCCGGCCAGATCCGCGACAACCACAACTGGGCCGTCGGCAAGGGCATCTCCGTCGACCGCTCCGAACTCGTCACCGGAGAGCACTCCGGCCTCAAGACCCTGCCCCAGCAGCCCGTCGACAACCCCCACCTCGCCGGCGCCCTCGCCGACAACGGTGTGAAGTGGACCGCGAGCGACAACTCCCGCGAACCCCAGCAGCGTTCCGTCGGGACCGGCGCCGCGAAGACCGTGCCCCGCCACCCGATGAACGTGTACTACAACGTGGGCACCGCCGCCGAGATGGCCGACGAGTACAACTGGGTCTACACCTCCCGCGCCGACGGCGGCAGCGGGATCTGCGAGTCCAACCCGGCCTCCACCTGCCTGCCCGCCCCGCTCCCCACGGCCACCGGCTACGCCGACCACATCGCGCCGCAGGAGGCCCGCACCGCCCTCTCCCACGTCCTGGGCAACGACCCCCGGCCGCACTACGTCCACCAGTCCAACCTCGCCGAGGAGCGGCTCCTCTACCCGGTCCTCGACCGCGTACTCGCCGACTACCGGGCCCTGTTCGCGGCGAACGCGCCCCTGGTGAACCCGGCCCAGAAGGACGTCGGCACCGAACTGGGCCGCCGCGCCGCCTGGGACCAGGCCGTCGCCGCCGGCAAGGTCACCGCCTACCGCATCGGCACCACGGTCACCGTCAAGGCACCCTCCGGCGTCACCGTGCCCGTCACCGCCCCCGAGGGCACACGGAAGAAGCTCCTGCTCGGCAGCACCGCCTTCGGGACGGCCTACGCGGGCACCCGCTCCGCCTGGACCACACCCGAACCGCTCCAGACCACCGTCACCCTGACGCTCCCGACCACCTGACGCCTGACCAGCACGTCCTGGGGGGAACCCGCTCATGCCGAGCAGTGGCCGTCACGTCACCATGCTCACCGAAGGCACCTACCCGCATGTCCACGGCGGCGTCAGCACCTGGTGCGACCAGCTCGTCCGTGGCATGCCGGAGGTCGACTTCGAGATCCTCGCCCTCACCGGCAGCGGCCGCGAACCCGTCACCTGGGAGCTGCCGCCCAACGTCGTCCGGCACACCGCCTACCCCCTGTGGGGACCCCCGCAGGGACCGGCCGTCCGCCGGCCCCTGCGGGGGCGCGAACGCCGCCGCTTCCTCGACGCGTACGAAGGGCTCCTGCTCGCCCTCCTCGACCCCGAGGCGGGACGCGACTTCGGTGCGAGCCTGTACGAACTGGCCTCCCTCGCCCGGCAGGGACGGCTGACCGCCGCCCTCCGCTCCGAGCCGGCCCTGCGCTCCCTCATGTGGATCTGGACCATGCCGCACCTGCCCACGCTCGCGGCCCGGCCCACCGTCCACGACGCGCTCACCGCCACCGACCTCCTCGAACACGCCCTGCGCCCGCTCGCCGCCCGGATAGCCTGCGGCGGTGTGGCGCACGCCGTCTCCAGCGGTCTCGCCACGCTGCCCGCCCTCGCCGCGCAGCACTTCGAAGGGGTGCCCTTCCTGCTCACCGAACACGGCATCTACCTCCGCGAGCGCTACCTCGGCTACCGCACCGAAGCGCAACGCTGGCCCGTCAAGGCCCTGATGCTCGGCTTCTACCGCGAGCTCAACACACTCGGCTACCGCAAGGCCGACCTCATCACCCCCTGCAACCAGTACAACCGGCGCTGGGAGGAGCGCGGCGGAGCCCCCGCCGACCGCATCCGCACCGTCTACAACGGCGTCGACCCGGCCCTCTTCCCCGAAGCAGGGCCCGAGCCCGAGACCCCCACCCTCAGCTGGTGCGGCCGCGTCGACCCCATCAAGGACCTGGAGACCCTGATCCGGGCGTACGCGATCTGCCGCGCCGAACTCCCCCCGCTCAGGCTCCGCCTGTTCGGCCCGGTCCCCGCCGGGAACGAGGACTACCTGACCCGCCTGGAGAAGCTCGCCGCCGAACTGGGCGTGGCCGACGGGGTGTCCTTCGAGGGCCGGATCAGCGACGTCCCCACGGCCTACGCGGCCGGCAGCGTCGTCATGCTCTCCTCCATCAGCGAGGGCTTCCCCTTCTCCCTGATCGAGGCCATGTCCTGCGGCCGCGCCACCGTCTCCACGGACGTCGGAGGCGTACGGGAGGCCGTCGGCGACACCGGGATCGTCGTCCCGCCCCGCGAACCGGCCGTCATGGCCGCCGCCGTCTCCACCCTCCTCCGGGACGGCGCCCGCCGCGCCGAACTCGGCCGCCGGGCCCGGCAGCGGGTGATCGACGAGTTCACCCTGCACCGCTCGGTGGACGGCTTCCGCCAGATCTACCGCGAACTGGCGGGCGCCCGCCCGGCCCGCCCGCTCCCGCTGCCCCAGGAACCCCTGCGCCTCCGCATCCCCGCCCCCCGCCGCACCACCGCGGCCCTCGCCACAGGAGGCCCCCGGGCATGAGCGGCTCCCTCTGGCTGAAACCCCCGAAGACGGAGACCCCCCTTCCGGCGATCCCACGCCCGCGCCGGGAAGCCGGCACGAGACGGGCCCCGGCACCCGGCGCCCCGGCCCCGTCCGGTGTCCCCGCCCCGCACATCCCACCCCCCGCCGGAGGCGGACTCGCCGAGGATCCGCTGGACGAACTCGCCCGGCGGCTCGACGGGTTCGTCGCCGTCGCCGTGCACCCGGACGAGATCGCCGCGCTCCTGGAGTCCGACGGCATGACCGACGAGCACATCCGGCTCACCTACGGCCGCGCCGACTCCTTCTCCCTCGCCGAGGACCTCTACGCGCGCGTGGAGCGGCGCCACCCCGAACCGGCACCGCCGACCACCGGCGCCTGGTACGGCGCGCTCGCCGGCTGCCTGCTGCGCGGACTCGTCTTCGCGCTCCCCGGCCTCGCGTACGTCCTCGCCGCACCGCTCCTCGCCGGCGGCCACGGCCGGTTCGGGCTCCCCGCCGGGACCGTCCCGCTGCTCGCCGGGGCCGTCACCGGCTGGGTGTGGAACCAGGCCCTCTCCCACCGCGCCTACACCTGGCTCGGGCTCGGCGACCGGCCCGCCGCCGCCCGCGCCCTGCTCACCGGCGCCCCGGCCGGCGCGCTCGCCGGGACGGCCGTCGCCCTCGCGAGCGCCGCGCCCGGCGAGACCCCCGCCGCCGTCTTCGCCGCCGGGCAGTCCCTCTATCTCGCCGCCGCGACCGTGCTCCTCGTCCTCGGCCGCGAACGGGCCCTGCTCTGCGCCCTGCTGCCGCTCACCGGCGCCGTCCCCGCCTTCCGCTGGGACCTGCCGGACGCCCTGCGCGCCGGCCTCCTCCTCGCCTCGCTGACCGCCTCCGTCGCCTTCGCCGCGCTCGTCCTCCGCCCCGGCCTCCGCCGGGCCGCGGGCGGCCGCGGCGGACCCCCGCGCGCCGCCTCCCTCCCGTACGGCCTCTTCGGCCTCGGCAGCGGCCTGCTCGTCCTCCACGCGGGCGTGGGGGACACGAGGGTGAGCGGCGCGGGCGCGGTCATCGCCCTCACCCTCTCCATGGGGCCGGCGGAATGGCTGCTGTACCGCTTCCGGGACGGCAGCCTGACCCGGCTGCGGACCCTCACCACCGCCCGCGAGTTCCGCCGGGCCGTCACCGGCACCCTCGTGCTCTGCCTCGGCGGCTACCTCACCGTGCTCCTCGCCCTCGCGCTCGCCGCGACCCTCGCCTGGCCCGGGGCGCCGTGGCCGACGCTGCCGCGCCTGGTCACGCTGCTCCTGATCGGGACCGTGCTCTGGCTGGGGCTGCTGCTGCAGGCCTTCGGCGCGGTGCTCAGCGCCGCCACCGTCTGCCTGCTCGCGGCGGCGGCGCAGACCGTGGAACCGGTGGCGGGCCCGGTGGCCGCCGGGGGAGCGGCCGCGGTGCTCGCCGCCCTGACCTGTGCCCTGCTGGTACGACCGACCGCCCACCGCGCTTAGGGACGCCATGACGAACCCCTCCCTCCTGGTGCCGTACTACGAGCACCCGGCCGAACGCCCCGAGGCCTGGTCGGCGCTCGTCGACGCGGCGCCGGCCCTGTACGGCGTCGTCCTCAACCCGGCGAGCGGCGTCGGTGGCGCGCCCGACCCGGCGTTCGCCGAGGCCGCCGGGCGGCTGCGGGCGGCCGGGGTGCGGGTCCTCGGCTACGTGGACACCGCCTACGGCCGCCGTCCGCACGCCGAGGTCGTCGCCGAACTGGTCCGCCACCGCGACTGGTACGGCGCCGACGGCGCCTTCCTCGACCAGGTGGCGACCGCGCCCGCCGCCCTCCCCCACTACCGCCGCATCGCGGTCGCCGCCCGGGCCGCCGGGGCCGCGACCCTCGTCTTCAACCACGGCGCCCACCCGGACCCCGGCTACGAGGCCCAGGCCGACCTCCTCGTCACCTTCGAGGGCCCCTGGGACACGTACCGGACCCTCGACCTGCCGGTCGCCGCCCACTACTGCCACCTCGTGTACGCCGCCCCCGCGGGCTTCCGCCCGGACACCCCGGTGCACTGCGCCGTCCCCGGCACCGGCGCGCACCCCTGGGGCACCCTTCCGCACCTCCTGGAGCCCGCCCGATGAGACGACCGCTGCCGCCGCTCGTGGGGCTCCTCCTGTTCGCCACGGCCTGTACGGCGGGGCCAGGACCCGACCCCAAGCCCACCGAGGACCACTGGCGCCCGGCGCCGGGCCTCGCCTGGCAGTGGCAGCTCAGCGGCCGGCTCGACCCGGCCGTCGACGTCCCGGTGTACGACATCGACGGCTTCGACCACCCCGCGTCGACCGTCGCCGACCTCCACCGCCGCGGCCGCAAGGTCATCTGCTATCTGTCCACGGGCGCCTGGGAGGACTTCCGCCCCGACGCCGACGACTTCCCGAAGGCCGTCCTCGGCAAGGGCAACGGCTGGGACGGCGAGCGCTGGCTCGACATCCGCCGCACCGACGTCCTGGGGCCGCTCATGGCGAAGCGCCTCGACATGTGCCGGGACAAGGGCTTCGACGCCGTCGAGCCCGACAACATGGACGGCTACAAGAACCGCACCGGCTTCCCCCTCACCGCCGCCGACCAGCTCCGCTACAACCGCCTCATCGCGACCATGGCCCACGACCGGGGTCTCGCGGTCGGCCTCAAGAACGACCTGGACCAGATCCCGAAGCTGCTCCCGGACTTCGACTTCGCGGTCAACGAGCAGTGCGCCGAGTACGACGAGTGCGGCCGTCTCGCGCCGTTCGTGGCCGCGGGCAAGGCCGTCTTCCACGTCGAGTACGAACTGACGACGGAACAGTTCTGCCCCCAGGCGAGGAAGCTGGGCCTCAGCTCGATGCGGAAGCGGTACGAGCTCGACGCCTGGCGACAGCCTTGTTAGACGTCAGCCCAGCGTCAGCGCGACCAGCGCCGCCGTCGCCGCCGTCTCCTCCACCGCGCCGAACACATCGCCCGTCACCCCGCCGAAGCGCCGCACGCACCGGCGGAGCAGCAGGGCCGCCGCGCCGAGGCCCGCGCCGGCCGCCAGGACGGAGCGGACGGCGTCGTACGGGGAGAGCAGGAGGCCCGTCGCGGCGCAGAGGACCAGGACCAGGGCGGTCGTGAGGGTCGCGGACCGGGTCGGGACCGTCTCGGCGACGATCGCGCCGAGGCCCTCGGGGCGGGCCGCCGGGACGCCCTGCCGGGACGCGTGGGTGAGGGCCAGGCGGGCGACGGTGGCGGCGAGTGCGGCGGCGACGGTGCCGTGCGCCCAGCCCTCCCCGTACAGCTCGTACAGCGCGGCGACCTGGGCGAGCAGCACGAGGACGAGGGCGATGACGCCGAACGGGCCGATGTCCGACTGCTTCATGATGCGCAGCGCGTCCTCGGCCGGCTTGGCGCTGCCCAGGCCGTCGGCGGTGTCCGCGAGGCCGTCGAGGTGCAGGCCCCGGGTGAGCAGGGCGGGGACGGCGGTGGCGGCGACGGCCGCGAGCAGCGGGCCCGAGCCGGCCAGCAGGAAGAGACCGCCGGCCGCGGCGGAGCAGAGCCCGACGACGAGACCGGCGAGCGGGGCCGAGAGCATGCCGGCGCGCGCCGCGTCCCGGTCCCAGCGGGTGATGCGGGCGGGGAACACGGTGAGGGTCCCGAAGGCGAAACGCAGGCCGTCCATCCGGGCAGGGTAATCGCCGCCTCCGGACGGTAGATTGCGCATACCGCGCATATCGGAACGGGGTGGCATGGGTCACTGGTTCTCCCGCAACATCGTCGAGCCGGGCAAGCTCCCGACGCTGCTCGCTCTGACCTCCTTCGTCCTGACATTCCTGGTCACCCGCACCGTGACCCGGCTCATCCGGGCGGGGAAGGGTCCCTTCCGGAACGTCTCCTCCGGAGGCGTCCACATCCATCACGTCGTGCCGGGCGTCGTCCTCACCATCCTCGGCGGCTTCGGCGCGGTGGCCAGCGACCGGCACGGCCTCGGCGGGGCCGTCTTCGCGGTCGTCTTCGGGATCGGCGCCGGGCTCGTCCTGGACGAGTTCGCGCTCATCCTCCATCTCGACGACGTGTACTGGTCGGAGGACGGCCGCAAGAGCGTCGAGGTGGTCGTGCTCACCACGGCCCTCGTGGGCCTCACGCTCAGCGGCTTCTCGCCGCTCGGCGTCAACGACATGACGGCCGAAGAGCAGCAGAACCGGGTCACCTTCACCCTGACCCTCGCGCTGAACTTCCTCCTCATCCTGGTCACCCTGGTGAAGGGGAAGTTCCGGATGGCCGTGTTCGGGGCCCTCGTCCCGTTCGTGGCGATCGTCGGCGCCGTCCGTCTGGCCCGCCCCGGCTCCTGGTGGTCCAAGCGTTTCTACCGGAACCGCCACCGGGCCAGGGCCCGCTCCCGGATCCGTACCTACCGCCACGACCGGCGCTGGACCAAGGTCCGGCGCCGCGTTCAGGACCTGATCGGCGGCTTCCAGGAGCGCGTGCCCGGACGCGGCCCGACGCCGGGGTCCTGACCGCGCCCGCGCCGGACCTGGACCGCGATCAGGACGAGGACGGCGGCGATCGCGGCCAGGTGCTCCTTGCCGGCCAGGTTCGCCTTGAGGATCACCTCGACGACCATCGCGACGACCACGAGCCCGCCGGTCCAGTACGCCCGGTAGCGCCAGCAGACGTACACGGCGAGGCCGACCACCGCCGCCGACGGGCCGGTGTCGACGACCTGCGCGTCCGAGGCGGGCAGCCCGAAGGGGCTGTCCGGGCCGAGCGCGATGCCCACGCGCGCGTAGAGCGTGCCGGCGACGGTGGCGAGGTACGCGATGCCGAGCGTCCGCCACCGCCCGACGCAGATCTCGGCGATCCCGAAGACCAGCAGCACCTGCGCGAGCGCGCCCCACACGGGCAGGTCGAGCGCGGGCACGAACAGCGAGAGCGGGGTCCGAAGCAGCGCGAGCCACAGCGGGTCCACGGCCCGTACGGAACCGATGTCCTGGACCGGCTGATAGCCCCAGTCCTGGTTCTGCACGATCTGGAAGAGGGAGGTGAGGCAGACGGCGCCCAGCGTCATCGGGACCGCCCGCCACTTCTTCACGACCAGCGCGGTCCGTACGGTGGTGAACAGCGGCCCCCACTCGCGGCGGGCGAAATCCCTCACGGCGTGTCTCAACGGCTGCTCTCCAGATGCCTGCGGTGCAGCCTCCCCCAAAGACTTCGTCCAGGGGGTGCCCCCAGCAGACCGGGGGCCTCCAGGAAGCCCTCGGCCCGGCCGGCGGCGAGGCCGATGCGCAGCAGGTCGGCGCTCTTCTCGAAGAGCATGAATCGGGGCTCCCAGATCGGTCGGTACTTGGCGTTGGCGCGGTACAGCGACTCGATCTGCCACCAGCGGGAGAAGAAGCTGAGCAGTGAACGCCACATGCGCAGCACGGGTCCCGCCCCGAGCTTCGAGCCACGTTCGAAGACGGAGCGGAACATCGCGAAGTTGAGCGAGACCTGAGTGATCCCGATCTCCTTGGCGCGCTGCAGGAGTTCGATGACCATGAACTCCATCAGGCCGTTCTCGGAGTCCCGGTCACGGCGCATCAGGTCCAGCGAGAGCCCCTTCGGGCCCCAGGGGACGAAGGAGAGCAGGGCCCGCAGCTCGCCCTGCTCGTCGGTGCACTCCAGCATCACGCAGCGGCCGTCCCGGGGGTCGCCGAGCCGGCCGAGCGCCATCGAGAAGCCGCGCTCCGTGGCGCCGTCGCGCCAGTCGTCCGCCTTGCGGAGCAGCTCAGCCATCTCGTCGGCCGGGATGTCCTCGTGGCGCCGGATGCGGACCTCGTACCCGGCCCGCTTGACCCGGTTGAAGGCCTGCCGGACGGTCCGCATGGCCCGGCCGTCCAGGGTGAACTCGTCGGTCTCCACGATCGCCTCGTCGCCCAGCTCCAGGGCGTCCAGACCGTGCCGGGCGTAGATGACCCCGGCCTCCTCGCTCGCGCCCATCACCGCCGGGATCCAGCCGTGCTCGCGGGCCTCGGCGAGCCAGGGCTCGATGGCGCCGGGCCAGGCCTCGGGGTCGCCGATCGGATCACCGGAGGCGAGCGAGACCCCGCCGACCACCCGGTAGGCGATGGCCGCCTTCTCGCTCGGCGACCACACCACGCTCTTCTCGCGGCGCAGCGCGAAGTAGCCGAGGGAGTCCCGCTCGCCCTGCTTGTCGAGCAGGACCCGGAGCCGGTCCTCGTCCTCCTCGGTCAGCGGGTCGACGGCCCGCCGGGCCCGGAAGGCCGCGAAGAGCACCGCGAAGAGCAGCAGCGTGGACATGATGTTGATGGTGACGTCGACCCAGCCGGGCGGGTGGATGCCGGAGTCGTCGGAGGCCAGCGTGACCAGCCGCATCACGCCGTACTTCCAGCGCTCCAGGAAGGTGGAGTGGTCGGTGGACTCGGTGGTGACGGTCACCAGGAAGGCGGCGAGCAGCGAGGTGACGAGCAGTCCGCCCACGGCCACCCCGGCCGCGAGCTTCGGGTTGGAGCGGTCGCCCTTCGCGTAGAACTCCTTGCGGCCGAGGAGCAGCGCGAGCACGAACGCGGCGGTGAGGACCAGCGAGATCCAGTTCTGGGCGTGCTGCCGGATCTCGGGGAAGAACATCGCGAGGGCGAAGAGCAGCAGGAAGAGGCCGCTGAGCACGAAGTTGAGGATCCACGCGGCCCGTTTGCGGCGCCGCATGGTGATCGCCAGGAAGAGCGTGAAGACCCCCGAGGCGAAGCCCGCGGTGAGCAGGTACGGGGTGAAGTAGTTGTCCTCGTTGTGGCGGCGCAGGTCCTGTCCGAAGGAGACCCAGACGGCGCCCAGGAAGTTGATGAACGTGACGACGCGCAGGTACCAGACGGCGAACGCGGCGCCGCGACGCGAACGGGCGGTCGTGCCCCGGGGTGCTGCTTCGGCAGACAAGCGGACTTCTCCCATGAAAAGCGATCATATGGGGCATCGCATGCCATGCGGAGACGCCGGAGGCGGCCACGCGCGCGTCGCGCGTGACCGCCCCCGGGTCAGCCGTTCTGTTCCGCCCCCGCTCAGACCCCTGCCGTGTCCTCGGCGTCCGGAGTGGTCGGATCCGGACGCTCGGGCAGCTCCGCGGCGAACGCCGCCGCGGCCTGGACGAGGGGAAGTGCGAGCAATGCCCCGGTTCCCTCACCCACATGGACGCCGTGGTCGAGCAGCGGGTTGAGCGCCATCCGGTCCAGCGCCTTCGCCTGCGCCGGCTCCCCGCTCACCTGACCCGCCAGCCACCAGTCCGGCGCCCGGAACGCCGCCCGCTGCGCCACCAGCGCACAGGCCGCACCCACCACACCGTCCAGGATCACCGGCATCCGCCGCACCGAGGCCTGCAGCAGGAACCCGGTCATCGCCGCCAGGTCCGCCCCGCCGACCGCCGCGAGCAGCTCCAGCTGATCGCCCAGGACCGGCCGGGCCCGCCGCAGCGCGTCCCGGATCGCCGCGCACTTGCGCATCCACGCCAGATCGTCGATCCCGGCACCGCCCCGGCCGGTCACCACCGAGGCGTCCGTCCCGCACAGCGCCGCGATCAGCGTCGACGCCGGCGTCGTGCCGCCGACGCTCAGATCCCCGAGCACCACCAGATCGGTGCCCGAGTCCGCCTCCTCGTCGGCGATCGCGATCCCGAGCCGGACCGCCGCCTCGGTCTCCTCGGCCGTCAGCGCGTCCGCCACGTCGATCCGGCCGCTGCCGCGCCGCACCCGGTGCCGCACCACCTCGGCGGGCAGCAGCTCCGGATCGCAGTCCAGACCGGCGTCCACGACCCGCACCGGCACGTCCATCGAGCGGGCCAGCACGGCCACCGGGCTCGCCCCGTCGAGCACCGCGCGCACCAGCTCGTACGCCGTGCCCGCCGCGCGGCCCGACACATCGAGCGAGGCGACCCCGTGGTCACCCGCGAACAGCACGACCTTCGGCTGCTCGATCGCCCGCACCTTGACCGAGGCCTGGGCCGCGGACAGCCACTCGCCCAGCTCGTCGAGCCGGCCCAGCGCCCCCGGCGGCACGGTCAGCCGCTCCCGGCGCTCCTCGGCATCACGCCGTATCCCGCCGTCGGGGCGCTCGATCAGATCGGAGAAGTCGTCGAGGTTCAAGGGTTCCGCCTAGTGACAGCCAATTCGGTGATCGCACCCTACCCGCGCAGCACCAGGGCCTGACCCGCGACCACGAGGACGACCTCCTCGCACTCGTCCGCGAAGGCCGCGTTCAACCGGCCCAGCTCGTCCCGGAACCGCCGCCCCGCCGCCGTCGCCGGCACCACGCCCGAGCCGACCTCGTTCGTCACCGTCACGACCGTGCGGCCCGTCGCCCGCACCGCCGCCACCAGCTCCGCCGTCCGCTCCCGCAGCGCCGCCTGCCCACCGTCCCGCCACCGCTCGTCGTCCCAGGCGCCCACCCGGTCCATGGCGTCCGTCAGCCACAGCGACAGACAGTCGATCAGCAGCGCCGGCCCGTCCTCCGCGAGCAGCGGTACGAGCTCACAGGTCTCGGCCGTCCGCCACGAGGCCGGCCGCCGCTCCCGGTGCAGCCCCACCCGCTCGGCCCACTCCGGGTCGCCCTCCCTGGTCCCGCCCGTCGCCACGTACAGCACCTCGGGGAAGGTCTCCAGACGCCGCTCGGCCTCCACCGACTTCCCCGACCGGGCCCCGCCCGTCACCAGCGTCCGCCGGGGCACCTCCGGCACCTCGTGGTAGTCGCCGATGTACAGCGTCGTCCCGTCCGGCACCGCCCGCGCGCCCGCCGCCGCGAGCCGCCGGTCCAGCTCGGAGCCCGCGGGCGCGTCATGGTCCAGATGCACCGCGATCACCTCGGTCGCCGGGCCGATCGCCCCCGTCGACCGCAGCCGGGCAAGACCGTCCGGCCGCCCCATGACATCGGCGACGATCATGTCGTACGGCGCACGGTGCTCGTCCCCGATCCCCGCGGGCGCGCCGCCCGGCGGCAGGTACAGCAAGCGCTCCCCGTCGGCCGACGTCACCTCGTACCCGGTCCCCGGGGAGTCCATCGGCACCGCCCGCACCCGGTGCCCGCTGATCAGCGTCAACTCGCGTCCGTCCGGCACCCGCCCGGCGGTGGGAAGCCCGGCAGGCACTTCCACGGCGGGCCCGTCGTGCGGATGCGTCAACAGCACCTGCCGCACCCCCACCAGCGAATGCCCCGACCGGGCGGCCGCGAGGGCCGCCCCGGGGGTCAGATCGAGCAACAGGGCCCCGTCCACGAGCAGCGAGGTCGCAGCCCTCGCCCGCCCCCCACGGGACAGCGCGCACACGGCGCAGGGGCAGTCGGGACGGGGGAGTCCGAGCGGGGCGCCGGTGCCGAGCAGAGTCAGTTCCACCCTCAGATCCTCCCGCGCCACCGCGAGGCGTGCGCGCCCGGCTACGCTGCGGGCAGGAAACCGATCATCCGGTGAGCGCCAGGAGGCTTGCATGGCATGGACGTGGCGGTTCGAGAAGTCCGACGGCAGCGAGGTCGAGCCGGTGGTGACCCCCGAGGAGTTCACCACCCAGGGCGACGCGGAGAGCTGGCTCGGCGAGAACTGGCGTGACCTCCTGGGCGGAGGCGCGGACCAGGTGACGCTGTCGGAGGACGGGACGAAGATCTACGGCCCGATGCCCCTGAACGCGGAGGGCTAAAGCACCCGGCCGCCCGTTGCGGGCAATCGTTCCGCGCCCCCGCCCGTTGTGGGCAGACGTTCCGCAAGGGGCGGTGCCCACCCGTAACGGAACGGCGCCCCGCCCGTTGTGGGCAGGCGTTCCGCAAGGGGCGGAACGGGTGGGCACAACGGACGGCGCCCTTGCCGGCGCCAGAGGCTACTGAGCCTGGACCCGCACCCGTGTGCACTGTCGCTCGTGGTGCGGGTCCAGGCGCGTAAGGCGGAGGCGCCGCGGAGGGCGCCGTCCCGTGTGCCCACCCTCCCCCAAGCTCTCGGCTTCGCTCGAGCAGGGGGGACCCCCATCGCCCTGCGGGACGATTGCCCACACGGCGGTGGGCCGGGGGGCGCCGCCAGGCGTGGGCGCGGGCCCCACACGGCGGCGGGGCACCGCCCAGCGTGGGCGCGGGTCCCACGCGTGGGGCTACAGCTCGCCCAAGGTGACCTGGGTCTTGTGGGTCGTCGTGCCCCGCACATACGTCACCGTCACCTCGTCCCCCGGCTTCATCGACGCCAGCGCCTCCGACAGCGACGTGATCGTCGTGATGTCCGTGTCGCCGAGGCGCGTGATCACGTCGCCCGGCCTGAGGCCCGCCTGTCCGGCCGCCCCGTTCGGAGGCGCCTCGACCACCGCCACGCCCGCCGGCTCGTAGTTGTCGTCGAGGACCGTACGGCCGGTGATGTTCAGGGCGGCCCGGCCGGAGTCCGTCACCTTGCCGTCCCTGACGATCTGGCCCGCGACCGTCTTCACCATCGACGCGGGGATCGCGAAGCCGATGCCGGGCGCCGAGCCCCCGCCCAGCTCGGGGTCGCTCGCGGCGAGCGTCGGGATGCCGATGACCTCGCTGTCGAGGTTCACGAGGGCGCCCCCGCTGTTGCCGGGGTTGATCGCGGCGGACGTCTGGACCATGTTCCCGATCGTCGCGCCCGTCCCGCCCCCGGTCCGCCCCTCGCTGACCGTCCGGCCGGTGGCGGAGACGATGCCCTGGGTCACGCTGCCGGACAGGCCCAGCGGGGAGCCCATGGCGAGGACGATCTGCCCCATGTCGACGGTGGCCGAGTTGCCGAACTTCGCCGCCTTCAGCCCCCGCGGCACGGTGTCCAGCTTGAGCACAGCGAGGTCCTGCTCGGGGTACGAGGAGACGAGCCGCGCCGTGACGGGCTGCCCGCCGGTGGCCGCGGTGACCTTGAAGGACTTCTCCTGGCCGACGACGTGCGCGTTGGTGACGATGTGCCCCTTGGCGTCGTAGACGACCCCGGAGCCGAGGCTGTCCGCCGCCTCGATCTGCACGACCGAGGGCAGGACGTTCTTGATGACGGTCTGGTAGTCGTCCTGGAGCTCGTTGGCGGCGAGCGGCGCCGCCGCCTGCGTGGAGCGCTCCGGGGCGGCGGCGTCCCCGTCGGAGGAGGAGCAGCCGCCGACCAGCGCGGCGGCGCAGGCGCCGGCGGTGAGCGGAAGGAGGAGGCGGCGGGCGCGGGCACGGGAGACGTCCATGTCCGGAGTATCCGATTCCGCCCCGCCCCGGGCCCGGCGAGCGCACCCGATCAGGGGCGCGTCAGCCCCGTACCCCGCACAGGTGAAGGAGTGCCGCGATCCGCCGGTACGGATCCGTGCGCCCCGCCCGGTCCTCGGCGGCGAGCAGCCGGTCCAGCTCCTCGGCGGCGGGCAGCCCCGCCTCGGCGGGGACGTCGTCCGTGAAGACCCGCACCCCGTACCAGGCGTGCAGCGGTGCCGCGATCCCCGCGAGGGTCGACGTGAGCGCGTCGAGCCGGTCGGCCCGCACCTTCACGCCGTTGTCGTCCGTGTAGACGTCCGAGTCGAAGGCGGCGAGCGCCCCCGACCAGTCCCCGGCGAGCCCCGGCCGCATGGACAGGGCCTCCGCGTTCCGCACCACCAGGGACAGCAGGCCGCCGGGGGCCAGCATCCGCGCGAGGCCCGCGAGCAGCGCGTCGGGCTCGTCCGCGTACATGAGCACGCCGTGGCAGAGCACCACGTCGAAACTGCCGGGCAGGAAGTGCACCCCGGTCTCGCGCCCGTCGCCCTCGATCATCCGGACCCGCTCGCGGATCCCGGCGGGCTCCGTCGCCAGCGACTCACGGGCCGTCTTCAGCAGGTCGGGGTCGGCCTCCAGGCCGGTCACGGTGTGCCCGGCCCGGGCCAGGCGCAGGGCCTGGGTGCCCTGGCCCATGCCCGCGTCGAGGATCCGCAGCCGCTGCCCCACCGGGTAGCGGCCGGTTATCTGCTCGTCGAGCTGACGGGCGACGATCTCCTGCCGGATGGTGTCCCGCAGCCCGCCGGGACCGGCGGGCCAGTGGGCGACGACGGGCAGCACCGGGCCACCCGACTCCGACGTGGCCTCGCCGAACGCGCGCCCGTCGAACTCCGAGCTGTCGGCGCTCAGGGCCGCTCTCCGCGCTTGACCTGCGGCTTCGGCAGGCGCAGCCGGCGCATCTGGAGCGTGCGCATCAGGCCGTAGGCGACGGCGCCGCGCTTCGGCTCGTTCGGGAAGCGCTCGTTGAGCTGCTTGCGCAGACGGATCCAGATGCCGATCGAGTCGATGACGATCAGGATGATCACACCGAGCCAGAGCAGCAGGGAGATGTTCTGCAGCGACCGGTTGGCGTTGCCGAACAGCGACAGCACGAGGATCACCACGGCCATCGGCAGGAAGAACTCGGCGATCGCGAACCGCGAGTCGACGAAGTCGCGCACGAAGCGGCGGACCGGACCCTTGTCGCGGGGCGGCAGGTAACGCTCGTCGCCGCTGGCCAGCGCCTCGCGCTGCCGGGCCAGGTCCGAGCGGCGTGCCTCGCGCTGGCGCTTGGCGGCCTCCTTGCGGTCGGTCGGCACCGTCGCGGCGCGACGGCGCTGGGACTGCGCGTCGCTCCGCTTCGGGGTCGGGCGGCCCTTGGGGGCCTCGGGGTCGCGGGGCTGCTTGGTGGAGAGGTCCGCCGTCACCTTGTCGGTGGGGGCCTTCTCGTCCTTCGAACGGCTACGGAACACAAAACCCAAGGGTACGGGGTGGCGGGCATGAACCCCATGCCGGCCGGGAACGATCCGCTAACGGACTGCGTCTTGGGCGGTACGTACGAAGGTCGGCGCGGGGGGCACCCGGAGATCCGTCTACTCCCTGCGCGGGAGGGAACACCCCGCGCAGTCGTCCTTGGGGAGGAGCGCATCCCGCTCCGAACAGTGCGGTAATGGAGACAGGGCCCGTACTGTGGATCCTGTTGAAGAGCTGGAGCCGAGTCCGTCAGAAGGGGGCGCGCGAAGCCCATGAGCGGTGTCATGAAGCGTATGGGGATGATCTTCCGCGCGAAGGCGAACAAGGCCCTTGACCGGGCCGAGGATCCGCGCGAGACGCTCGATTACTCCTACCAGAAGCAGCTGGAGCTGCTGCAGAAGGTGCGGCGGGGCGTCGCCGACGTCGCCACCTCCCGCAAGCGGCTCGAACTCCAGCTGAACCAGCTGCAGGGCCAGTCCGCCAAGCTGGAGGACCAGGGCCGCAAGGCCCTCGCCCTCGGCCGCGAGGACCTGGCCCGCGAGGCGCTGTCCCGCAGGGCCGCGCTCCAGCAGCAGGTCAGCGACCTGGAGGTGCAGCACCAGACGCTCCAGGGCGAGGAGGAGAAGCTCACCCTCGCCGCCCAGCGTCTCCAGGCCAAGGTGGACGCCTTCCGCACCAAGAAGGAGACCATCAAGGCGACCTACACGGCGGCCCAGGCGCAGACCCGGATCGCCGAGTCCTTCTCCGGCATCTCGGAGGAGATGAGCGACGTCGGTCTGGCGATCCAGCGGGCCGAGGACAAGACCGCCCAGCTCCAGGCGCGCGCCGGCGCGATCGACGAGCTGCTCGCCTCGGGCGCGCTCGACGACCAGTCGGGCCTGGCCAAGGACGACATCCAGGCGGAGCTGGACCGGCTGTCCGGCGGCACGGACGTCGAGCTGGAGCTCCAGCGGATGAAGGCCGAGCTGGCCGGGGGTCCCTCGGCGCAGCAGCAGGCCATCGAGGGCGGCGGGGCGGCCGCGCCGCAGGACCGCACCCAGCAGTCGCAGTCCCACCCGCGCTTCGAGAAGTAGCCTCGGCGACAGACAGGACGCGTCATGATCGTACGGATCATGGGGGAGGGCCAGTTGACGCTGGCCGACAGCCACCTCGTCGAGCTGAACAAGCTGGACGACGAGCTGCTCGCGGAGATGGAGGCGGGGGACGAGGAAGGCTTCCGGCGGACGCTGGGCGCCCTCCTCGACGCGGTCCGCCGACTGGGCTCACCGCTTCCGGACGACGCGCTGGAGCCTTCGGAGCTGATCCTTCCGGCGCCGGGGGCGGGTCTGGAGGAGGTCCGCGCGATGCTCTCCAACGACGGCCTGATCCCCGGCTGACCCGCCCCCCGTGTGGGGCCCGCGCCCACCTGGGCGGCGCCCCGGCCCACCCCCGTGTGGGCAATCGTCCCGCTGGGGCGGGACGGGTGGGCACACGGGACGGCGCCCTTCAGCGGCGCCTCCGCGTCCCGAGCCTGAACCCGCACCCCGTGCACCGAGCTGGTGGTGCGGCTCCAGGCGCGTAAGCCTCTGGCGCCGGCAAGGGCGCCGTCCGTTGTGCCCACCCGTTCCGCCCCGGCGGAACGCATGCCCACAACGGGGGTGGGCACCGCCCCGGTGGAACGCAGGCCCACAACGGGGGTGGGCACCGCCCCGGTGGTACGCATGCCCACAACGGGGTGGGCACCGTCCCGGTGGAACGCAGGCCCACAACCGGGGCGGGTGCGCGCCGCCCCTTGCGAGAGGCCCGACCACAGCGGACCCGTACCGTTGTCTCCCGTGACCCAAACCGGCCCCGCCACCGGCACCCCCTACGCCCGCCTACGCGACTGGTTCCGCGCGCACCCGCTCGCGTTCGACGCGACCATCGCCGCCGGCGCGCTCGTCGCCATGATCGCCGGGTCGTTCACCGACCCGCACGGCAGCCCGGACGGGCCGACGTTCGGGGACCACAGCCCCGACGTGTGGAGCGTGCTGATCATGGTCGCGGGCGCGGCCGCCCTCGTGATGCGCCGCCGCAGCCCCTTCGCGGTGCTCTCCTTCACCGTCACGATCAGCCTCTTCGAGCTCGTCAACGACAACCGTCCCGCCCCGATCGCGATGGCCGCCGTCGTCGCGCTGTACACGGTCGCCTCCCGTACCGACCGCCCCACCACCTGGCGGGTCGGTCTCGTCACGATGGCGGTGCTGACCGCCGCGGCCATGGTCTTCGGGCCGACCCACTGGTACGCGCAGGAGAACCTCGGCGTCTTCGCCTGGACCGGCATGGCCGCGGCCGCCGGGGACGCCGTCCGCAGCCGCCGCGCCTTCGTCGACGCGATCCGGGAGCGCGCGGAGCGGGCCGAGCGGACCCGCGAGGAGGAGGCCGGGCGCCGGGTCGCCGAGGAGCGGCTGCGGATCGCCCGCGACCTCCACGACGTCGTCGCCCACCACATCGCCCTGGTGAACGTCCAGGCCGGCGTCGCCGCCCACGTCATGGACAAGCGCCCCGACCAGGCCAAGGAGGCCCTCGCGCACGTCCGCGAGGCCAGCCGTTCCGCCCTGGACGAGCTGCGCGCCACCGTCGGTCTGCTTCGCCAGTCCGGCGACCCGGAGGCCCCCACCGAGCCCGCCCCGGGCCTCGCCGTCCTCGACGGGCTGCTGGACAGCTTCCGCAAGGCCGGTCTCCCCGTCTCCCTGGCCCGCGCCGACGAGGGCCTGACGCTGCCGGCGACCGTCGACCTGGCCGCGTACCGGATCGTGCAGGAGGCCCTGACGAACGTCCGCAAGCACGCGGGCCCGGACGCGAAGGCCGAGGTGAGCATCGTCCGGGTGGGCCGTACGGTCGAGATCACCGTCCTCGACAACGGCACGCCCCGGACGGTCCCGCCGCAGGCCACCGAGCTGCCCCCGGTCGGCGGCCACGGGCTGCTCGGCATGCGGGAGCGGGTCGGGGCGCTCGGCGGCACCCTCACCGCCGCCCCCCGCTACGGCGGCGGCTTCCGCGTCCAGGCGATACTGCCGGTGACGTGCCGCACGGGGGAGGACAGCACATGACGATCCGGGTACTGCTCGCCGACGACCAGGCCCTGCTCCGCAGCGCCTTCAAGGTCCTGGTGGACTCCGAGTCCGACATGGAGGTCGTGGGGGAGGCGCCCGACGGCGCCGAGGCGGTCGCGCTCGCCCGTGCCACGCGGCCCGACGTCGTCCTGATGGACATCCGGATGCCGGGCACCGACGGCCTCGCCGCCACCCGGATGATCACCGCCGATCCCGAGCTCGCGGACGTACGGATCGTCATGCTGACCACCTTCGAGGTCGACGAGTACGTCGTGCAGTCGCTGCGCGCCGGCGCCTCCGGCTTCCTCGGCAAGGGCGCCGAACCGGAGGAGCTGCTCGGCGCGATCCGGATCGCGCACGCCGGGGAGGCGCTGCTCTCCCCGGCCGCCACGAAGGGCCTGATCGCCACCTTCCTCGCGCAGGGCTCCGGCGCGGAGCCCCTCGGCGAGGGCGCCGCGGCGCGCTCCGAGCGGCTCGCCGCGCTCACCGCGCGGGAGCGGGAGGTCCTCGTCCTCGTCGCGGGCGGTCTCTCCAACGACGAGATCGCCGAACGGCTCGACGTCAGCCCGCTCACCGTGAAGACGCATGTCAACCGGACCATGGCCAAGCTCGGCGCCCGTGACCGGGCGCAGCTGGTGGTCACGGCGTACGAGTCCGGTCTCGTACGCCCAAGGGTGGAGTGACCCGAGGGGCGGGCGTACTCCAGACGCGGTATGCGCGGCATAAGGAATTGGGCCCGGGGGCCGAGGATCGGGCCCTTCTCATGGCTGATCGTATAAGCGGACACCCCTGGGGACCCCTGCGGGTGTCCGGCCGCCGAGTACGCCACAGAAGAGAGTCCCCATGTCCTGGCTGTCCAGATTCAGCCTCGCGCAACGGGCCCTGATCGGGCTGATGTCCCTCGTCGCGCTCCTCTTCGGAGTGATCGCGATCCCGCAGCTGAAGCAGCAGCTGTTCCCCTCGATCGAGCTCCCTATGGTCTCGATCCTCGCTCCGTACCAGGGCGCCTCGCCCGACGTGGTCGAGAAGCAGGTCGTCCAGCCGATCGAGAACAACCTCAAGGCCGTCGACGGCATCAAGGGCATCACGTCCACCGCCTCCGAGGGCAGCGCCGTCATCATGGCCAGCTTCGACTACGGGGACGAGGGGACCAAGCAGCTCGTCGCCGACGTCCAGCAGGCCGTGAACCGGGCCCGGGCCACGCTGCCCGACTCGGTCGACCCGCAGGTGGTGGCCGGCTCCACCGACGACATCCCGACCGTCGTCCTCGCCGTCACCTCCGACAAGGACCAGCAGGCGCTCGCCGACCAGCTGGAGAAGACCGTCGTCCCGGTCCTCGAGGACATCGAGGGCGTCGCCCAGGTCACCGTCGACGGGGTGCAGGACCTCCAGGTCTCCGTCACGCCCGACGACCGCAAGCTCGCGGCGGCCGGCCTGAGCCCGATGAAGCTCTCCGAGGCGATCAGGAACGGCGGCGGCACCATGCCCGCCGGTGCCTTCTCGGAGGCCGGCAAGAGCCGCACCGTCCAGGTCGGCGGCGGCTACACCTCGCTCCGCCAGATCGAGGACCTGCGGATCAAGCCCGAGAAGGGCAGGGCGGTCCGTCTCGGCGACGTCGCCACGGTCGAGCAGGAGGAGTCGCGCCGCGTCTCCATCACCCGCACCGACGGCAAGCCCAGCCTCGCCGTCATGGCCACCATGGACAAGGACGGCAGCGCCGTCGCCATCTCCGACGCGGTCCAGGAAAAGCTGCCCCAGCTGCGCAAGGACCTCGGCTCGGGCGCCGAGCTGACCGTGGTCTCCGACCAGGGCCCGGCCGTCGCCAAGTCGATCTCCGGCCTCACCACGGAAGGCGCGCTCGGCCTCGTCATGGCCGTCCTCGTCATCCTGGTCTTCCTCGCCTCGCTCCGCTCCACCCTGGTCACCGCGGTCTCCATCCCGCTGTCGGTCGTCCTGGCCCTCATCGTGCTGTGGACCCGTGACCTCTCGCTGAACGTGCTGACGCTCGGCGCGCTCACCATCGCCATCGGCCGGGTCGTCGACGACTCGATCGTGGTCCTGGAGAACATCAAGCGGCACCTCGGCTACGGCGAGGAGCGCCAGGCCGCGATCGTCACGGCGGTCAGGGAGGTCGCCGGCGCGGTCACGTCCTCGACGCTCACCACCGTCGCCGTCTTCCTGCCGATCGGTCTGGTCGGCGGCATGATCGGCGAACTCTTCGGCTCGTTCAGCCTGACCGTCACCGCCGCGCTCCTCGCGTCGCTGCTCGTCTCGCTCACGGTCGTGCCGGTCCTCTCGTACTGGTTCTTGCGCGCCCCCAAGGGCACCCCGGAGGACCCGGAGGAGGCCCGCAGGCTGGCCGAGGAGAAGGAGAACAGGAGCAGGCTGCAGCGCGCGTACGTGCCGGTGCTGCGGTTCGCGACCCGGCGCCGCCTCACCAGCGTGGTCATCGCCCTCGTGGTGCTCTTCGGCACCTTCGGGATGGGCGGTCTGCTGAAGACCAACTTCTTCGACCAGGGCGAGCAGCAGGTCCTGACGGTCAAGCAGAAGCTGGCGCCCGGCACCAGCCTCGCCGCCTCCGACGAGGCCGCGAAGAAGATCGAGAAGGTCCTCGCCGACACCGAGGGCGTCAAGGACTACCAGGTCACCGTGGGCTCCTCCGGCTTCATGGCGGCCTTCGGCGGCGGCACCGGCTCCAACCAGGCCTCCTTCCAGGTGACCCTGGAGGACTCCGCCTCGTACGAGAAGACCCGCGACGCGATCGACGCGGCGCTCGGCCGGCTCGACGGCATCGGCGACACCTCCATCGCGGCCGGTGACGGCTTCGGCAGCCAGGACCTGAGCGTGGTCGTCAAGGCCGGCGACCCGGAGGTCCTGAAGAAGGCCTCGGAGCAGGTCAAGAACGCGGTGGCGGAGCTGAAGGACGTCACCGACGTCCAGAGCGACCTGTCGCAGTCGGTGCCCCGGATCTCGGTGAAGGCCAACGAGAAGGCCGCCGACGCGGGCTTCGACGACACCACGCTCGGCATGGTCGTCTCCCAGGCCGTACGTGGCATCCCGGCCGCCAAGGCGACCCTCGACGACACCGAGCGGGACGTCCTGATCACCTCGGCGAAGCCGGCCACCACCCTGGCCGAGCTGAAGGCGCTGCCGCTCGGCCCGGTGAAGCTGGGCGACGTCGCCACCGTCGAGCTGGTGGCGGGACCGGTCTCCATGACGCGGATCGACGGTGCCCGCGCGGCGACGATCACGGCCAAGCCGACCACCGACAACACCGGTGAGGTCAGCGCGGCGCTCCAGAAGAAGATCGACGGCCTCGGCCTCCCGGACGGCGCCGCCGCCTCCATCGGCGGTGTCTCCGAGGACCAGGCCGAGGCGGCGAGCAGCATGGCCCTGGCGATGCTCGCGGCCGTCGCGATCGTCTTCATGCTCCTGGTCGCGACCTTCCGCTCGCTGATCCAGCCGCTGATCCTGCTGGTCTCCATCCCGTTCGCGGCGACCGGCGCCATCGGCCTGCTCGTCGCCACGGGCACGCCCATGGGCGTCCCGGCGATGATCGGCATGCTGATGCTGATCGGCATCGTGGTCACCAACGCGATCGTCCTGATCGACCTGATCAACCAGTACCGGGCCCAGGGCCTGGGCGTGGTCGAAGCGGTGATCGAGGGCGGGCGGCACCGTCTGCGCCCGATCCTGATGACGGCTCTGGCGACGATCTTCGCGCTGCTCCCGATGGCGCTCGGCGTCACCGGCGAGGGCGGCTTCATCGCGAAGCCGCTGGCCGTGGTGGTGATCGGCGGTCTGATCACCTCGACGCTGCTGACCCTGCTGCTCGTCCCGACGCTCTACGCGATGGTGGAGCTCCGCAAGGAGCGCCGCGCGAAGAGGAAGGCGGCGAAGCGGGCGGCGAAGGGCGGCGGCGAGGGCGACGCGCAGGTCCCGCCGCAGGCGAAGGAGCCGGCCGCGGTCTGATCCGTACCGCATGACGAAGGGGCGCCCCGCGAGTGCGGGGCGCCCCTTCCGTCCGTCCGTACCGAGGAATCGTTACGGCAGAGCCAGCATCCGCTCAAGCGCCAGCTTGGCGAAGCTCTCGGTCTCCTTGTCGACCTGGATCTGGTTGACGAGGTTGCCCTCGGCCAGCGACTCCAGGGTCCACACGAGGTGCGGGAGGTCGATGCGGTTCATGGTCGAGCAGAAGCAGACCGTCTTGTCGAGGAAGACGATCTCCTTGCCCTGGTCGGCGTAACGGTTCGCCAGTCGGCGGACGAGGTTCAGCTCGGTGCCGATGGCCCACGTGGAACCGGCCGGGGCCGCCTCCAGGGTGTTGATGATGTACTCGGTCGAGCCCACGTAGTCCGCGGCGGCGACGACCTCGTGCTTGCACTCGGGGTGGACGAGCACGTTCACGCCCGGGATGCGCTCGCGGACGTCGTTCACCGAGTCCAGCGAGAAGCGGCCGTGCACCGAGCAGTGGCCCCGCCACAGGATCATCTTGGCGGCGCGCAGCTCCTCGGCGGTGAGACCGCCGTTCGGCTTGTGCGGGTTGTAGACGACGCAGTCGTCCAGGGACATGCCCATGTCGCGGACGGCGGTGTTGCGGCCCAGGTGCTGGTCCGGCAGGAAGAGCACCTTTGTTGTGCCGGGCTCCCCCTGCTCGAAGGCCCAGTTCAGGGCCCGCTCGGCGTTGGACGAGGTGCAGATCGTGCCCCCGTGCTTGCCGGTGAAGGCCTTGATGTCGGCCGAGGAGTTCATGTACGAGACGGGCACGACCTGCTCGGCGATGCCGGCCTCGGTCAGCACGTCCCAGCACTCGGCGACCTGCTCGGCGGTGGCCATGTCGGCCATCGAGCAGCCGGCCGCGAGGTCGGGCAGGACGACCTTCTGGTCGTCGCCGGTGAGGATGTCGGCCGACTCGGCCATGAAGTGGACACCGCAGAAGACGATGTACTCGGCCTCCGGCTTGGCGGCGGCGTCGCGCGCGAGCTTGAAGGAGTCACCCGTCACGTCGGCGAACTGGATGACCTCGTCGCGCTGGTAGTGGTGGCCGAGCACGAAGACCTTGTCCCCGAGCTTCTCCTTCGCGGCGCGGGCCCGCTCCACGAGGTCCGGGTCGGAGGGCGACGGCAGATCGCCGGGACACTCCACCCCGCGCTCGCTCTTCGGGTCGGCTTCGCGACCGAGCAGGAGCAGGGCGAGCGGCGTCGGCTGCACATCCAGGGGCTGGGCGGTGGTCACGTCACGCACCCTTTCTTCGGGGTCTTCGGGAAACGCTTTTCGTCGAAATGACGCTATCTATCATAACCGCTTCACGTCAGGATGACGATGGCCATAGTGTCGATGTGACGAATTCGCTGTCCGCGCTCCTGGACATGGTGTGCGAGCATGAAAGAGGGAAGACCCCACTCGGCCCGGAATGAATCCGGGGCACCGTCGGTTGCAACCGTCGGCAAGCAGTCTCCGTACACCACCGGGAGAGAAGCAGATGTCCGTATCGGACGAGAAGACCACTGTCAGCGACGGCATCCTCCTGTCCGACGCCGCCGCGGCCAAGGTCAAGGCCCTCCTCGACCAGGAAGGCCGTGACGACCTGGCCCTGCGCGTCGCCGTTCAGCCCGGCGGCTGCTCCGGCCTGCGTTACCAGCTGTTCTTCGACGAGCGTTCGCTCGACGGCGACGTCGTGAAGGACTTCGACGGCGTCAAGGTCGTCACCGACCGCATGAGCGCCCCGTACCTGGGCGGCGCGTCGATCGACTTCGTCGACACGATCGAGAAGCAGGGCTTCACCATCGACAACCCGAACGCCACGGGCTCCTGCGCCTGCGGCGACTCGTTCAGCTAAGCCTGAAGAACCGAGAGGGCGGCGGCCCCGGGAATCCCCGGAGCCGCCG
>NZ_JBSHDU010000099.1:0-30163 GCF_053616475.1 Streptomyces sp. NPDC055815
GTCCCCGAAAGGGGGCCGGGCCGCTCGCCGTTGTACGACCGGGGGCTACGCGTCGCCCGCCGCGGCCGGGTCGTCCGACTGGTGGCGGCGGAACATCCGCGTGGCCGTGATCTCGCCGTGGATCGTCTCGCCCTCCGCGCCGGGCTGCGGCAGCCCGGGGCGCAGGTGCTCCTCCACGCTGATGTACTTCAGTCCCGCCCGCAGGTCCGCGTCGTTGCGGAGCCGGATCACCAGCGGGAACTCGGCGAGCGCGGTCGTGTCGAACAGGCCCGTCGTGTAGAGGAGCTGGACGCCCAGCGCGTCCGACACGGCCCGCTGGAGCTCCAGGAGGTACGTGGCGTTGGCGCGGCCGATCGGGTTGTCGAGGAACAGCGTGCCCGCGTGCCGGTGCTTGTCGCGGCCCCGGTCGTTGGAGCGGAGCGCCGCCATCGTGCAGTACAGGGCGATGGCCGCGGTGAGCAGCTGGCCGCCGGAGAAGACGTCGCCCATCTGCCCGACGGGGACCCGCTCGGCGCGCAGCACGGCGTCCGGCTTGAGGATCTCGACCGAGACGCCCTTGGGTTCGAGCGCGGCCTGGACGCCCCGCAGGAGCAGGGACATGCCGTCGCGGCGCAGGTCGGAGTTCTTCTTGACGGCGGCGCGGGTCGCCTCGTCGACGACCTCGCCCAGCCGCTCGGCGAGCGTGGCCTGGTCGGGCTCCTCGAAGCGGATCCGCAGGAACTCCTGCCCCGACCACTCGCCGAGGCCCTCGGGGAGCCGGGAGAGGCGCTGGGCGGAGCGGAGCGTCGCGAGGGAGGACTCCACGAGGCCGCGCAGCCGGTCGACGATCGAGTCCCGGTTGCGCTCCAGCTGCTCCAGCTCGTCGGTGAGGACCCGCAGCCGGGGCGCGAAGGCCTCGGCCCACTTGGCGGCGTGCTCGGGCAGCGCGGACGCCGGCAGTTCGCGGATCTGCTGGCGGGCGGGGGTGCGGACCTGCTCGTAGCGGGTGGAGTTGGCGTGCCGGACGAGGATGTCGCTCGCCTCGCGCACGGCCGCGTCGGCGGCGGACAGCTCGGCGGTGCAGCCGCGCAGGGCGCGCCGCGCCTCGGCGGCCGTCGTGCGGGCCTCCTCCAGGGTGCCCGGGTACGGCTCGGTCTCCTCCCGCTCCTCGTCCGCGTGGTCGCGGAGCAGGTCCCGCAGCAGGGCCGCCGTCTCGTCGAAGCCGCCGGCCGCGTCCTCGGCGGCCCGGTGGTCCCGGAGGAGTCCGGCATGGGCGGCGCGCGCCGCGTCCAGGGCGTCGGTGCGGGAGGCGAGCTCGGTGGTGGCGGTACGGAGCAGGGCCTGGGCCCGCTCGGCGTCGGCGGGCACCAGCTCCTCGGGGAGCTCGGTGTGCGCCTCGCCGTCCTCGGGGGCGAGGCGCTCGGCCTCGCCGCGGAGCCGGCCGAGCTTCTCGCTCGCCTCGGAGGCGCGGGTCTCCAGCATCTGGACGAGGGCCTCGGCGCGGGCGGCGGCGGCCTGCCGGGACGGGCCGTCGGCGCCGTCGGTGGACTCCAGGAGCTGTTCGGCGCGGGTGCGGACCTTGTTGGTGAGGCGGTCGAGCTCGGCGAGGGCGGCGGACTCGTCGCTCTCGGCGCGGGCCTGCTCGGCGCGCAGGTCGGCGCCGACGCCGACCTTCTCGTACAGCTGGGACGCGGCCCGGTAGGCCTCGCGGAGGGTGGGGAGGGCGGTGCGGGGCGCGGCCGGGTCCTCCTCGGGGAGGGTGTCGGGGGCGCCGGCGATCTCGGCGCGCTCGGCGCGCAGGGCGCGGGCGGTGCGGTGGGCGTCGTCGGCGGCGCGCTGGGCCGCTCGGCGGTCCTCGTCGGCGGCGCGGGCGCGCTCCAGGCAGGTCTGGGCGCGGGCCTCGGACTCGGTGGCGTCGTCGGCGAGTTCGCGGAGCTTGGCCTGCCAGGCGGACCGCTCGCGCAGCCGGAACGCCAGGCCGGCGAGGGCGTCGGCGGCCCGGCGGGCGCGCTGGGCGGCCTCCTGGCGCTCGTCGCGGAGCCGGGCGGCCTCGGTGGCGGCCTCGTCGGCCTCCGTACGGGCCGTGCGGGCCTCCTCCAGGGTGGCGGCGGCGGCTTCGGCGGTCTCGCGGGCGGTCGTGGCGACGGACGCGAGCTCGGCGAGCATCCCGAACGGGCAGTCGGCGCGCCAGGCGCCGATCCGGGACGCGAGGGCGCGGTCGCCGGCGAGGCGGGCGGCGAGGGTGCGGATCTCCTCGTCGCGGGCGGTCGCGCGGGCGCGCAGCGCGTGCCGCTCCTCGTCGGCGGCGTGCTCGTCGTGCATGGCCGGGTTCGGCGGGACGAGGAAGACCCCCGTGTCCTCGGCCGTCTCCTGGGCGGGTACGGGGGCGAGCAGGGCGGCGGCGGTGCCGACGGCGACGGCGGAGCGGGGCAGCAGGGCGGCGCTGCCGAGGACCTCGCGGGCGCGTCCGTACGAGACGGGGTCGGTGATCACCACGCCGTCGACGAGCTCGGGGCGGGCGGCGAGGACCCGGGCGTGGTCGGCGGGGTCCACGGCCTGGGCGAGGTAGCGCCAGCCGGGGAGGGCGGGGATGCCGTGCTCGCCGAGGTACTCGACGGTGGCGAGGACGTCGGGGCCGGGCGGCAGCAGGCCGCCGTCGCCGAGGGCGCCGAGGATGCGGGAGTCGTCGGCGGCGGCGGTGCGCAGTTCGAAGAGCCGGCTCTCGGCGGAGCCGACGGCCTGGTCGAGCAGGCCGCGCAGCTCGTCGGCGTACCGGTCGAACTCGGTGACGGTGAGCGGGCCCTGGGGCTCCGGGCCGGGTCCCGCCTCCTCCTCGGGTTCGGCGTCGGAGGCGGTGGCGGCGCGCTGGCCCGGGAGCGGGGAGCCGGAGGACGGCAGGCTCAGGAGTTCCGCGAGGCGCTCCTCGGAGGCGAGGGACTCGGCGGCGCGGCGCTCCGCGTCGTAGGCGTTCCCCGCGGCCTCGGCGGCGTCGGCGGCGCGGGCGGCGGCGAGTTCGGCGCGGGATTCGGCGCCGGCGGCCTCACGCGCGCGTTCGGCCGCGGTGCGGGCGGCCTCGCGGGCCGTGTCCCAGGCGGCGACGGTGGTCTTCTCGGCGTCGCTCGCGGCGAGCGCGGCGCGGGCCGGGTCGGCGTCGGGGGCGGTGTCGTCGAGCCAGCCGGCCCGTACGGCCTCGGCGGTCTCCTGCTCGACCTCGGCGAGCCGCTGGCGCAGGTGGCCGGCCTCGCTGCGGGCCCGCTGGGCCTCGGTGGCGGCGGCGGTGGCGTCGCGGTGGGCGGTCTCGCTCGCGTCCTGGAGGGCGGTGGAGCGCTCCTCCTCCTCGGCCGCGTGGCGCTCTCCCTCCTCGGCGGCGGCGGCCAGGGCCCGTACGAGATCGGCGGCGGCCTTGGCGCGGGCGGCCAGGGCGGGGGCGGCGTCGCGCTCGGCCTCGCGGATGGCGGCGGCCACGCGCGCGGAGCGGTCGCCGGCGGCCCGGTGGCGCAGCACCGCCTCGGCGGCCTGCCAGGCGGAGTGCAGGGTGCGGGCGTCGGTGAGTTCGCGGCGCTGGGCGGCGGCGCCCTTCTCGGCGGCGGTCAGCGCCAGGGAGGCGTGCCGGTAGGCGAGTTCGGCGGCGATGAGGGAGCTGCGGCTGCGGGCGGTCTCGGCCTCGGCGACGGCGTGTCCGGCCGAGGTGACCTGCTGGGCGAGTTCGGCGGCGCGGCCGCGCTCCTCGGCGGCGCGGGCGGAGAGCCGGCGGGCGAGGGTACGGGTGCGGCGCTCGGCGCCGGTGTGGACCTCGCGCGCGTGGGCACGGGTTCCGGCGGCGTCGACGATGCGGCCGAGGAGGTCCACGGAGCCGGCGGTGAAGTCGCGTTCGGCGGTCAGTTCGGCGCGGCGGCCGAGCTTGTTGCCGAAGCCGCCGACGAGGTCGGCGAGGCCGTCGGTGTCGCGGGTGTCGGTGACGGCGCGCAGCAGGAGGTCGGTGAAGTCGGAGTCCTTCTTGACCGCGAAGAGGCCGGCGGCCTCGCCCTCGTCGGCGTTCATCTCGCGCTGGTAGCGGAAGAGTTCGGGGTCGAGGCCGAGGTCGCCGAGGTGCTCGTTCCAGCGGTCGTGGATCTCCTCCCAGACCACCTCCAGGTGCGGATAGGCCTTCCCGGCCTCGGTGAGCGCGTCGCGGAAGCCCTTCATGGTGCGGCGGCGGCCGGTCGCGCCGGAGGCGCCCTCGACGGGCGGGCGGACGGAGGTCGCCTCGGCGACGGGCAGGTTGTCCAGGCTGAGTCCGGGTCCTGGACGGAAGGAGTACCAGGCCTCGGCGAACTTCCGCGGGTCGTTGGAGACCTGGCGGCCGCGCCACTCGCTGGCCTTGCCGACGACGACGAGTTCACCGGTGAGGGTGTGCTGCCACTCCAGGGCCACGTGGCCGCAGTCGTCGGCGAGGAGGAACTTGCGCAGCACGCCGGAGCTGGCGCCGCCGAGGGTGTTGCGGTGGCCGGGGAGCATGACCGAGAAGATCAGCTTGAGGAGGACGGACTTGCCGCCGCCGTTCTCCAGGAAGAGCACGCCCGCGGGGGCCGGGCGGCGCGGCGGGCCGACCGGCTCCTCCTCGAAGAACTCCGCCTGGGTGGGGGCGGGGTGGGGCACCGGCGCGCCGACTCCGCGCAGGTCCAGGACGGTGTCGGCGTAGCGCGCACCGGCGGGACCGATGGAGTAGAGGCGGACCCGGGACAGCTCGTACATGCGGCGGACTCTCGTCGTCTCGTTCGTGATCAGGCGTGATCAGGCGTGGAAGGGCAGGCCCGCGTCGGCGGCGAGTTCCAGGTCGTCGCCCTCGGGCGGCGGGAGGAGGGTCGCGGAGCCGTCGCTGACGGGGACGACGCCGAGTTCGAGGAGCTCGGCCATGGCGGCGGAGCCGGCCATGTCGCGGACCTGGAGCTGGTAGCGGGCGGTGGTGCGGTAGGAGCCGCCGCCCTCGTCGCCGGTGCGCTGGAGGAAACCGGAGTCGGTGAGGAACGCGGCCGCCTTGCCGACGATGCCGGTGGTGGACCCGGCGAGGCGGCGGGCGTCCTTGGTGGCTCCGGTGGCGCTGCGGCGCGCGTAGATCCGCCAGGCGGCCTCCAGGCCGGGGGCGTCCGAGGCCGGGTCGGTGTTCTCGCCCTGCTCCTCGGCGCGCCGCTCAAGACGCAGACAGGCCTGGCGCACGAAGGCGTCGACGCCGTTGACCGTGAGCCGGCCGATGTACGCGTCGTCGGCGAGGTCCTCGGGGCGGGGGAAGGCCATGGCGGCGACCGCGAGGTGGGCCAGGCCGTGCAGGAACCGGTCGGCGGAGTCCGTGTTGGCGCGGCGGGCGTAGTCGCCCATGCGGACGGCGAAGACGGAGTCCTCGCCCGCGGTGACGGCCATCCCCGCGCGCGGGGACACCTCCAGGACGACGAGTCCGAGGCCGGTGGCCACGGCGTCGGCGAGGCGCGCGAAGGCGGGGTCCTCGCGGTAGCGGCGCAGCAGCTCGGTGTACTCGGCGTCGCGGGCCGGGAGCAGCTTGGGCTGGAGCCCGAAGGAGACGAGCCGGGCCGCGTCGGCGGCGTCCGCGGGGGTGACGGCGGAGGGGACGGTGGCGGCCGGGGGCTGCGGGGGCTCCTGCTCGCTCCACGCGTCGGCGTACTCGGCGTGGGTTTCGCTCACGGCTGGGGCTCCTCGGTACGGCTCTCGGTCGGTACGGCGCGGGGTACGGGCAGCGGGACGGGGGTGACGGCGGCGGGGCCCCTGCGGTCGGCGGGCGCGGGCGGCGTGTCCGTGAGCCGCACGGCACGCACGGACGGGAGGTCCTGGCGCCGCGCGGGCGGGGTACGGGACGGCTCCGGCACGGACACGGTGCCGAACCGCGGGCGACCGGTGGTCGGAGCGTCCGCTTCGGGCCGGGGCTCGCCGTCGTCGTCGGTCCGGGCCCCGGTGTCCTGCTCCCCGGGCACGGCCCGCGGCAGCGGGAGGTCGGCCGGGTCGCCCTGGACGGCCCCGGGGGCCTCCAGGGGTTCGCCGTCCGGCTCGGGAAGAGGCTCGACGTCGGCCTCGCGTGCGGTCGCGGCCTGCGGCTCCGGCACGGCGGCCTGCTCCGGTACGGCGATGTCCGTCGGCTCGGCCGGAGGCGGGACGGGCACGGCGATGTCCGTCGGCTCGGCCGGAGGCGGGACGGGCACGGCGGTGTCCGTCGGCTCGGCCGGAGGCGGGACAGGCACGGCGGTAGGCGTCTGCTCGGCGGTGGCCGGTGCGGGTGCGCAGGGGACGGCGGCGTCGGACGCGCTCGTCCGGGCCTCGGGGACGAGGGTCACGTGGCCTCCGTGCGGTCCGCGGCCATGCCCGCCGCGTCGAGCAGGGCCGTACCGACGATCAGGTCGGCCCCGCCGAACTCGGGGTCGTCGAGCGGGGTGCCGTCGTCGACGGCGAAGAGGAGGCGCTCCTCGCCCTGGCGGTAGGCGGTGCCGACCGGCGGGCTCGCCGCGTGGACGGCGAGGAGGGCGACGAGGTACGGCAGGTCGGCGTCCAGGCGCCGGGCCTCGGCGAGGAGTCCGGAGAGGCGGCGCGGGGCGTCGTGCTCCAGGTCGAGCAGGCGCATGGCGCTCGCGAGCTGCTCCTCGCTGAAGCGGGAGTCGTCGGGGGTGGCGATGAGGTCGGGCTCCGGCATCTCCGCGCCGAGGTGCTCGCGCTCGACGGGCGGGGTGAGGAGCAGGTCGACGAGGTCGCCGAGGCGGACGGAGGCGGGGGTGCGCAGCCCGGTGCCGTGGGCGAAGAAGGCGTCGGTGACGCGGGTGGCCTGCTCGACGGGGAGCGGCAGGACGGGGGCGACCAGCTGCCCGTACAGGTCGAGTCCGGTGTACGTGGTGGGGGCGGCGAAGGCCTGCCGGTCCTGCTCGGCGCGGAAGAGCGGTCCGGCCTCCAGGAGGCGGGACTGGAGCTGGGTGTGGCGCCGGATGCAGTCCTTGACTATGTCGACGAGCTCGGCGGCGCGCCGCTTGTGCTCCGCGGTCTTGGCGTCGGACGTGGCCTCGGCCTCGTCGCGGGCCTTGCGGATGTTGGTGAGGATCGCGTTCTCGTGGCGGTAGCGGTCGGCGACGTGGTCGAGCGCCTCGGCGATCATGTCGGGGACGGTGTGGAGCCAGTCGACGGCGCGGACGTTGCGCCGGGTGGCCTCCAGGGTCTTGCGGAGGGTCTCGGCGTACTGCACGGTCCGGTAGCGCGCCTGCTCGGCGGCGAGCTGGGCGTCGGCGAGGCGGCCCCGGTTGATGAGGACCTCCAGCTTCACCTCGGCGGCGATCTGGGCGCTGGTGACGTCGGTGTCGAGGGCTCCGACGAGGACGTTGACCGCTTCGTCGGTGGTGCGGAGGTAGACCCCGCCGCCGTAGCCCGGGACCTCTTCGATGAGCTTGAAGTCGTAGTCGCGGCGGACGTAGACCCCGTCGGTGCCGAAGGTGCCGTAGACGGCGCGGAAGCCGCGGTCGACGCTGCCGACGTTGATCAGGTTCTCCAGGACCCAGCGGGCCACGCGCTCGTGCTCGGCGGCGGGGCGGGTGGGGGCCTGGGCGGCGACGCGGGGCAGCAGGCGGGAGACGATCTGCTCGTGGTCGGCGCCGGTGTCGAAGTCCATGTTCAGCGTGATGAGGTCGATCGCGGCGAGGGCCACCTCGGCCATCGCGTAGACCGTGTACTCGCCGGCCAGGTTGGCCTTGCGCGCGTCGAGGTCGTGCAGCGGGGCGGTGCACGCGAGCGCGCGGAGGCGCCGCGCGAGCCCTTCGTCGGCGGCCGGGCCCTGCGCGGGGCGCGGCCCCGCGCTGAGCTGGGGCGGAGCGAGGTCCGTCGAGGCAGGCGAAGTCACGGTGCACAGATTAGGTCCTCACCCTGACAACGGTCGAAACGGCGCAGATGCGACCGCCCGTCTCGGTAGCCTCGTACGGGCTGTGCCGTCAGCCGGCGGGGGCCGTCGGATCGTCGACGGCCTGGGCGTAGGCGGCGGCGACCCGGGTGCGGGAGTCGTCGAGGTAGCGGGCGAGGAGCCGCTCCGCCGAGGCCCGCTCTCCGGCGCGCAGGGCGTCCAGAATCTCCCGGTTTCGCCGGAGGTAGGGCTCGTGGAGCGCGCGCGGGTCGTCGACGACGTGGAAGGCGAGGCGGAGTTCGGCGAGGACGCCGCGCATCAGTTCGTCGGTGCGGGCGCTGCCCGCGAGGGCGACGAGTTCGCGGTGGAAGTGGATGTTGGCGGTGGAGACGCCCGTCCAGTCGTCGGCGCGGGCGGCCGCCTCGCCCTCGGCGACGGCGGCGGCGAGGCCGTCGACGGCGAACGGCGGCCGCCCCAGGCCCCGCACGACGGCGCATTCGACGAGCCGGCGGGTGCGGTAGATGTCGTCCACGTCACCGACCGCGAGGACGCGGACGAAGACGCCCCGGTTGAGCTCGTGGACGAGCAGGCGCTCGTGGGTGAGGAGCCGGAACGCCTCGCGGAGTGTGTTGCGGGACACACCGAGGGCGCCGCCGATGCTCTCCTCGGAGAGCCGCGAGCCGGGCGGGAAGTAGCCCTCGGCGATCCGGGTGCGCAGGATGTCCGCGACCCGCTCCGCCGTGCTCGTGCGCCCCAGGAGCACGCGGTCGTCCGTCAGCCCTCCGGCCCCACTCAGGTCCACAGCGCCTCGCCCCTTCTGTCGTCCGCGGCCGAGTCAACCGCAGAAACGGGGAACCGACAACACACCTCTTGTCGGATCGTTGAACAATCCTCTACCTTGACGGCACCGCACGGATCCTCAGTACGTCTCTCAGGCACGCCTCCCACTCCTGCGAGGTGCAGATGAGCACGACACAGACCCGGCAGCACTCCCAGGGCGAACGACCCGACGACACGGGCGCGTTCGCCTGGCTGCGCGGCCTCGGGCCACGCGGCCGGCGCGCCTTCGGCGGCGCGTTCGGCGGATACGCCCTGGATTCCTACGACTTCTTCACCCTGCCCCTGTCGATGGTGGCCATCGCCGCCTACTTCGGCCTCGACAAGGGCCAGACCGGCCTCCTCACCACCGTCACCCTCGTCGTCTCGGCGGTCGGCGGCGCGCTCGCCGGCGTCCTCGCCGACCGCGTCGGCCGCGTGAAGGCCCTGATGATCACGGTCGTCACGTACGCGCTCTTCACCGTCCTGTGCGGCTTCGCGCCCAACTACGAGACCCTGCTGGTCTTCCGGGCGCTCCAGGGCCTGGGCTTCGGCGGCGAGTGGGCCGTCGGCGCGATCCTGGTCGCCGAGTACGCCTCCGCGAAGCACCGGGGCCGTACCCTCGGCGCCGTCCAGAGCGCCTGGGCGGCCGGATGGGCGCTCGCGGTCCTCGTGTACACCCTGGTGTTCCAGTGGGCCGACGCGGACCTCGCCTGGCGGATCCTCTTCTGGACGGGCGCGCTGCCCGCGCTCCTCGTCGTCTACGTACGGCGGAACGTCGAGGACGCCCCGCAGGCGACCGAGGCCCGCCGGTCCGGCGCCGGGCGCGGCTCCTTCCGCGCCGTGTTCAGACCCGGCCTGCTGCGCACCACGCTCTTCGCGATCCTGCTCTCGACCGGCGTCCAGGGCGGCTACTACACGCTCGCCACCTGGGTCCCGACCTTCCTGAAGACCGAGCGCGGCCTGACCGTGGTCGGCACCGGCGGGTATCTGACCCTGCTGATCTCCGGCGCCTTCACCGGCTACCTGACCGGCGGGTACCTCACCGACCGGCTCGGCAGGAAGAAGAACATCGCCCTCTTCGCCGTGCTCTCCGCCGTGTCCGTCCTCGCGTACACCCACATCCCCGCCGGGGCGAACACCCTGCTCCTGCTGCTCGGTTTCCCGCTCGGCTTCTGCATGTCGGCCATCTTCAGCGGCTTCGGCTCCTTCCTCGCCGAGCTGTACCCGACGGCGGTGCGCGGCACGGGACAGGGGCTCACCTACAACACGGGGCGCGCGGTCGGCGCCGTCTTCCCGACCCTGGTCGGCTTCCTCGCCGAGAGCTGGGGCGTGGGCGGAGCCCTCGTCTTCGGCGCCGTCGGCTACGGCCTGGCCGTCCTGGCCCTGTTCGGGCTGCCCGAGACGCGCGGGAGGGAACTCGTATGAGCGGGACCGCGGTTCTCGATCCGCGTGAGGCACGCGCGCGTGCCAGAGCCGGGACGGCGGGCCCGACGGCCGGCTGGGCGCCGGGCCACGCGCAGGCCAATCTGATCGCGGTGCCCGCGTCCTGGGCGTACGACGTGCTGCTGTTCTGCACCCGCAACCCGCGGCCGTGTCCCGTGCTCGACGTCACCGACCCGGGCTCCTGGACGACCTCGCTCGCCCCGGACGCCGATCTGCGCACCGACGTCCCGCGCTACCGGGTGTGGGAGCACGGCCGGCTCGTCGACGAACCGGCGGACGCGCGCGCGTACTGGCGGAGCGATCTGGTCTCGTTCCTGATCGGCTGCAGCTTCACCTTCGAAGGGGCGCTGGCCGGGGCGGGGGTGCCGCTGCGGCACGTCGCGCAGGGCCGGAACGTCTCGATGTACGTCACCGACCGGGCGTGCCGGCCGGCCGGGCGGCTGCACGGGCCCATGGTGGTGTCGATGCGGCCGGTCCCGGCGGAGCTCGTCCCCGTGGCGCGGCGGATCAGCGGTCTGCTGCCCGCCGTCCACGGGGCCCCGGTGCACGCGGGTGATCCGGCGGCGCTCGGCATCCGGGACCTGGACCGGCCGGACTTCGGCGACGCGGTCGAGGCCGAGCCGGGGGACGTGCCGGTGTTCTGGGCCTGCGGGGTCACCCCGCAGGCGGCCGTGATGGCCTCACGCCCGCCGTTCGCGATCACCCACGCCCCGGGCCGGATGTTCGTCACCGACGTCCGGGACGAGGACTACCGGATCTCCGTCTGAACCCCCACGTACGTCCCCTGAGCACCACCGCACCACCAGGTGGGAGAGGAAGCACCACATGACCTGGGTCCCGATCGACCTCAACGCCGACCTCGGCGAGGGCTTCGGCCGCTGGACGCTGACCGACGACGAGCAGCTCCTGTCCGTCGTCACCAGCGCCAACGTGGCCTGCGGCTTCCACGCCGGGGACGCGGCCACCATGCGGCGGGTCTGCGAGCTCGCGGCGGCGCGCGGGGTACGGATCGGGGCCCAGGTGTCCTACCGCGACCTGGCCGGCTTCGGGCGGCGCGCGATGGACGTCCCGGCGGCGGAGCTGGCCGCCGAGGTGGCGTACCAGATCGGCGCCCTGGAGGTCTTCGCCCGGGCCGCGGGCTCCCGCGTCTCGTACGTGAAGCCGCACGGGGCGCTCTACAACCGGGTGGTCAGGGACGCGGAGCAGGCGGCGGCGGTCGTCGACGGCGTGCTGCTCGCGGACCGCACGCTGCCGGTCCTCGGGCTGCCGGGGTCCCGGCTGCACGAGGCCGCCGCGGCGGCCGGACTCCCGGTCGTCGCCGAGGCCTTCGGCGACCGGGCCTACCGGGCGGACGGTTCCCTGCTGCCACGGGGGCAGGAGGGCGCCGTCGTCACGGACCCGGACGAGGTCGTCGAACGGTCCGTGTCCATGGCCCGCTTCGGGGTCGTCACGGCGCACTGCGGGAGCTCCGTCGCCGTGCGGGCCCGGTCGCTCTGCCTGCACGGGGACACCCCGGGCGCGGTGGGCCTCGCGCGGAAGGTGCGGGAGCAGCTGGAGGCCTCGGGCGTGCGCGTGGAGGCCTTCGCGTGAGGGTGCTGAGGGTGGGCGACCGGGCCCTCCTGGTGGAACTGGACGGCGGCGCGGCGACCGAGGCCCTGCACGCCGAGCTGCTGCGGCGGCGGGCGGCCGGTGCGCTGCCGGCCGTACGGGAGATCGTGCCGGCGGCGCGGACGGTGCTCCTCGACGGGGTGGACGATCCGCAGCGCCTCGCCGCCGAGCTGGCCGGCTGGGAGCCGGCGCCGCTCCACGCGCGCGTGGGCGAGGCCGTCGAGGTGCCGGTCCGCTACGACGGGCCCGACCTGGCGGAGGTCGCCGCCCTCTGGGGGGTCTCCGTGGAAGCGGCCGTGCGGATCCACACGGCGGCCGAGTTCCGGGTCGCGTTCTGCGGGTTCGCGCCCGGCTTCGGCTATCTGACGGGGCTCGGCGAGCGGTACGAGGTGCCGCGCCGGGCCACGCCGCGCACCTCCGTCCCGGCCGGCTCGGTCGCCCTGGCGGGGCCGTACACGGGCATCTACCCGCGCTCCTCCCCCGGCGGCTGGCAGCTGATCGGCACCACGGACGCGGTGCTGTGGGACGCCGAACGGGAACCGGCAGCGCTGCTCACGCCCGGCACCCGGGTCCGCTTCACGGCGGAGGGCGGGCGATGAGCGACCGGGCCTTCGCGGTCGTCCGGGCCGGGGCACTGACCACCGTGCAGGACCTGGGGCGCACGGGGTACGCGCACCTCGGCGTGCCCCGCTCGGGCGCCCTCGACCCGGCCGCCGGGCGCCTCGTCAACCGGCTCGTCGGCAACGCGGAGGGCGCGGCGGTCCTGGAGACCACCGTCAACGGGTGCGCCCTGCGGCCCCGGTGCGCGGTGACCGTCGCCGTGGGCGGCGCGCCGTGCCCGGTGCGGGTGGACGGCCGCCCGGCCGCCTGGGGGACGACGCTCCGGGTCGGGGCCGGATCCGTCCTGGAGGTCGGCGCGGCCGTGCGCGGGCTGCGCTCGTACGTGGCGTTCGGCGGCGGGATCGCCGTCGCGCCGGTGCTCGGCAGCCGCTCCACCGACCTGCTGTCGGGCCTCGGCCCGGCGCCGCTGGCGGAGGGGGCGGTGCTGCCGCTGGGAGCGGCCACGGCCGTACGGGGGTCGGTCGACGCTCCCCCCTGGCCGGGCCCGCCGGACGAACTCGTCCTGCGGGTCCGGCCAGGACCCCGGGACGACTGGTTCACCGCCGACGCGCTGCGCGCCTTCACCACGCGCGCGTACCGGGTCTCGCCGGCGAGCAACCGGATCGGGCTGCGGCTCGAAGGACCGGTCCTGGAGCGGGCCGTGCCGGGCGAGCTGGCGAGCGAGGGCATGGTCCTGGGCGCGGTGCAGGTGCCGCCGGACGGGCGCCCGGTGGTGTTCCTGGCGGACCATCCGACGACCGGCGGCTATCCGGTGGTCGCGGTGGTGCGGGAGGCCGACCTGGGCGCGGCGGCGCAGGCGGTCCCGGGGACGCCGGTGCGGTTCGTGGCGGTGCGCTGACGGCTCGAAAGGGGGCGGTTCAGAGGGGCGGTGGGCCGTAGCCCCCGCCGCCCGGGGTGCGCAGGACGAGGACGTCGTCGGGGCGCACGTCCGTGGTGGCGGCGCCTTCGAGGTGCTCGACGGTGCCGTCGGCGCGTTCCACCAGGTTCTCGCCGAGCGCGCCCGGCTCGCCGCCCGCCATCCCGTACGGCGGGACCCTGCGGTGTCCGGTGAGGAGGGCCACCGTCATCGGCTCCAGGAAGCGCAGCCGCCGCTCCACGCCGTGGCCGCCGCGCCACCGCCCGCGCCCGCCGCTGTCCTCCCGTACCGCGAAGGCGTCGACCCGGACTGGGTGGCGCCACTCCAGGATCTCGGGGTCCGTGAGCCGCGAGTTGGTCATGTGGGTCTGGACGGCGTCGGCGCCGTCGAAGCCGTCGCCCGCGCCCGAGCCGCTCGCGACGGTCTCGTAGTACTGCACGCGCGCGTTGCCGAAGGTGAGGTTGTTCATGGTGCCGGAGCCCTCGGCCTGGACTCCGAGGGCCGCGTAGAGGGCGCCCGTGACGGCCTGGGAGGTCTCGACGTTCCCGGCGACGGTGGCCGCCGGGTGGACGGGGGCGAGCATGGAGCCGGGCGGGACGCGGACCTCCAGGGGCTCCAGGCAGCCGCTGTTGAGCGGGATGTCCTCGTCGACGAGGGTGCGGAAGACGTACAGGACGGCGGCCATGACGACGGCGGTGGGCGCGTTGGCGTTCCCGGGCAGCTGGGCGGAGGTGCCGGTGAAGTCGAGGACGGCGGAGCGCCGTTCCCGGTCGACCCGGACGGCGACCTGGATCACCGCTCCCCCGTCGGTCTCGTAGCGGTACGCGCCGTCGTCGAGGCGCGCCACGATGCGCCGCACGGACTCCTCGGCGTTGGCGCGGACGTGCCGCATGTAGGCCTGGACGACGTCGAGCCCGAACTCCTCGACCGTGCGGCGCAGTTCCTCGATGCCCTTCTCGTTGGCGGCGATCTGGGCGCGCAGGTCGGCGAGGTTGGTGTCCGGGTCGCGGGAGGGGTGGCGGGCGCCGGTGAGCAGGGCGCGGGTCTCGGTGTCGCGCAGCTTTCCGTCGCGGACGAGCAGCCAGTTGTCGAAGAGGACGCCCTCCTCGTCGACGGTCCGGCTGAAGGCCGGCATGGAGCCCGGGGTGATGCCGCCGATCTCGGCGTGGTGGCCGCGCGAGGCGACCAGGAAGCGGAGTTCGTCTCCGGTCTCGTCGAACACCGGCGTGACGACGGTGACGTCGGGGAGGTGCGTGCCGCCGTGGTACGGGTCGTTGATCGCGTACACGTCGCCGGGGCGCAGGTCGCCCGCGCGCCGGCGCAGCACCTCCTTGATGGACTCCCCCATGGAGCCGAGGTGGACGGGGATGTGGGGGGCGTTGGCGATCAGGTTGCCCTCGGCGTCGAAGAGGGCGCAGGAGAAGTCGAGGCGTTCCTTGATGTTGACGGACTGGGCGGTGTTCTCCAGGCGGACGCCCATCTGCTCGGCGATGGACATGAAGAGGTTGTTGAAGACCTCAAGGAGGACGGGGTCCACGTCCGTTCCGGCGGCCACGCGCGCGGGGCGGGGGACGACGCGGTGCAGCAGGAGGTGGCCCTCGTCGGTCGCGGTGGCCCGCCAGCCGGTGTCGACGACGGTCGTCGCGTCGGCCTCGGCGAGGATCGCGGGCCCGTCGACGCTGTCGCCGGGCCGCAGGTCCCCGCGCCGGTGGAGCGGGGCGTCGTGGGGGGTGCCGGCGCTGTGCATCCGGACGGTGGCCACGGGAGCGGGAGCACCGGCGCGCTCCGCGGTGTCGACGAGGACGGGGCCGTGCGGTCCGGCGGTGCCGACGGCCTCGACGGTGACGGCTTCGACGACGAGCGGCCGGTCGAGGGTGAAGGCGTACCGCGCGCGGTGAACGTCTGTGAACGCGGTTTTCAGCTCGTCGGCCGGTGCGAGGTCGACGGGAAGGCTCGCGTCGGTGCCCGCGTACCGCAGGAGCACGCGCGCGTGCGTGGTGACGGCCTCGTCCGGGAGTCCGTCGTCGCGCAGCTCCTCGCGGGTGCGGTCGGCGAGTTCGGCGCAGAGGGCCGTCACGCGCTCATGGGTGCCGGCGGCGTCGAGTTCGGCCTCGACGGACTTCTCCCGCATGGCGGTGGCGTCGGCGAGCCCGATCCCGTACGCCGAGAGCACCCCGGCCAGTGGGGGTACGAGGACGGTGTCGACGCCCAGGGCGTCGGCGACCGCGCACGCGTGCTGGCCGCCGGCGCCGCCGAAGCTGGTGAGGGCGTAGCGGGTGATGTCGTGGCCGCGCTCCACGGAGATCTTCTTGACGGCGTTCGCCATGTTGAGGACGGCGATCTCCAGGAAGCCGGCGGCGACCTCCTCGGGCGTGCGGCCGCCGCCGACCTCCCGGGCGAGGGCCTCGAACTTCTCCCGTACGACCTCGGCGTCGAGGGGGAGGTCGCCGGTCTCGCCGAAGACGGCGGGGAAGTGCTCGGGCTGTACACGCCCGAGCATGACGTTGGCGTCGGTGACCGTCAGGGGGCCGCCGCGGCGGTAGCAGGCGGGTCCGGGGACGGCGCCGGCCGAGTCGGGGCCGACGCGGTAGCGGCGCCCGTCGTAGTGGAGGACGGAGCCGCCGCCCGCCGCGACGGTGTGGATGCTCATCATGGGCGCCCGCATCCGCACGCCCGCGACCTGTGTACCGAGTTCACGCTCGAAGGTGCCCGCGTAGTGCGACACATCGGTGGAGGTGCCGCCCATGTCGAAGCCGATGACACGCTCGTGTCCCGCCTGCGCCGAGGTGCGGGCCATGCCGACGACCCCGCCGGCGGGTCCCGACAGGACGGCGTCCTTGCCGCGGAAGTGGGCCGCCTCGCGCAGGCCGCCGTTGGACTGCATGAACATGAGGCGGATTCCGGCGAGTTCACCGGCGACCTCGTCGACGTACCGGCGCAGGATCGGCGAGAGGTAGGCGTCGACGACGGTGGTGTCCCCGCGCGGGACCAGCTTGATGAGCGGGCTGACCTCGTGCGAGCAGCTGACCTGCGTGAAGCCCGCCTCCCTCGCCGCCGCCGCGACCAGGGCCTCGTGCTCGGGATGCCGGTAGCCGTGCAGGAGGACGACCGCGGCGGAGCGGAAACCGTCGCGGTGCGCCGCGGCGAGCGCTGCGGCGACGGCGGACTCGTCCAGCGGCCGGACGACGCCGCCGTGCGCGTCGACCCGCTCGGGAACCTCGATCACGCGCGCGTACACCGCCTCGGGCAGCACGATGTGGCGGTCGAAGAGCCGCGGCCGGTTCTGGTAGGCGATGCGGAGCGCGTCGCGGAAGCCCTCGGTGATCAGGAGCACGGTCGGCTCGCCGCGCCGCTCCAGGAGGGCGTTGGTGGCGACGGTCGTGCCCATCTTGACGACGGCGATCCGGTCGGCCGGGACGGGTTCGTCGGGGCCCAGGCCGAGCAGGAGGCGGATGCCGGCGACAGCCGCGTCCTGACGGCGGGCGGGGTCGTGGGAAAGCACCTTGCGGGTGACGAGCCGGCCGTCGGGCCGTCGCCCGACGACGTCGGTGAAGGTGCCGCCGCGGTCGATCCAGAACTCCCAGCGCCCGGTCATCTCCCCATTGTGGCCGCGAGCGCCGCCGCGAGGGCGTCGTCCGCGCGCGCGTCCAGCGGCGCCGTGCCGGTGCCGTCGGCCCAGTGGCGCAGTTCGGCGCCGGCGAGCAGGAGGAGCTGCGGCAGCAGGTCGCGGCTGCGGCGCAGCACCCAGCCGGTGCCGGCGGTGGCGAGCCAGAGGAGGGCCTCGGTAGGGGTCGGCGGTGGCTGGGCGGGCTCCGTCGAGGGCGGTGCGCCGTGGGCGAGTCCCCGGGCGGCGAGGAGGCCGTGGAAGCCGGCGGCGACGGCCCGGTGGCCGCGCTCGCCGGGGTGCAGCCGGTCCGCGCTCCACAGGGTGCGGTCCTCGGTCCAGGCGGGGTCGGCCAGGTGCAGATGGACGGCCCCGTACCGGGCGGAGAGCGCGTGCACGACCGCGTTGACGGAGCGCTGACGGCGGGCGAGCGGGCGGGCCAGGGGTGGGGGCAGGCCGAGCATCCGCCCCGGATCCGGGAGACAGGCCGTCAGGAGTACCGCTCCGAGGGCGTCGAGGTCGGCGCAGACCCGGTCAAGTCGGCGGGCGAGGAGCGCGATGTCGAAGGTCCGGCGGAGGGTGTCGTTGACGCCGACGACGACGGAGGCGAGGTGGGGGCGGAACGCGAGGGCGCGGGGGGCCTGTCGCTCGGCGACGTCGGCGCTGAGTGCCCCGCTGACGGCGAGGTTGAGAAAGACGGCCCCCTGCCGCGACGCCTCCGCCCCCGGCGCCTCCGCCCCGCGCACTTCGGCTCCGAGGCCCCGAGTCCCGCGCGGCTCGGCCCCGAGCCCCTCCGGCCCCCGCTCCTCGGGTACGAGGCCCTCGGGCGCGAGGCCCTCGGCGAGCAGGGCCGCCCAGCCGCGCCAGGCCCCGCCGACCCGGTCCCCGACGCCCTCGCTGAACGAGTCCCCGAGGACGACGAACCGCAGGGGCCCGGTGCCGGCGGCCCCCGCGGGGTCGCCGGTGCGGGCCGCCGGGAGCCCCGGTACGGAGCCCGGGGCGCCGGGGGCTGTCTCGGGTGCGGCGGGCAGCCGGGCCCCGGGGACGGGAGCCGGCGCCTCAGGCGCGGCGGCCGCCCCCGCCGTTTCCCGTCTCATCGGCGGGCCTCCTCGGGGACGCGCGGCCGGGGCGCCGGAAGGGCGTCGTGGGCCTGGAGGAAGGCGGTGACGGCACGGTCCCAGGTGAAGACCTCCGCACGCGCGCGTGCCGCCCGGCGGCGGACGCTCTCCGGGGCCGCGAGGAGACCCCGTACCCCCTCGGCGAAGGCCCCCGGTGTGTCGGCGGCGGACGCCCCCGCCGTGCCCACGACCTCCGGCAGGGCCGAGGAGGCGCTGACCACGACGGGGGTCCCGCAGGCGAGGGCCTCAAGGGCGGAGAGGCCGAAGGTCTCCGCGGGCCCCGGGGCCAGGCACACGTCGGCCGCCGCCTGGAGGTCCGCCAGGGCCTCCCGGTCGGCCACGTGACCCAGGAACCGCACGGGGAGGCGCCGCTCGCGCGCCCGCCGCTCCAGGGAGGCCCTCAGCGGCCCGTCCCCCGCGACCACGAGCGCCGCCGCGATCCCCAGGCCCCGCAGCTCCTCCAGGGCGTCCAGGGCCGTGCCCGGCCGCTTCTCGACCGAGAGCCGGGAGCACAGCAGGAGCAGCACCCGCTCCCCGCCCGTGTAGCGGGCCCGGAGCGCGGTGCTGCGGCGGCCGGGCCGGCAGCGTTCCAGGTCCACGCCGAGCGGAGCCCGTACGACGTTGCGCGCCCCGATCCGTACGAACTCGCGCTCCGCCCACTCCGTCGTGCACACGATCCGTGCGTAGGCCCACGCGGTGCGCCGGTTGAGCCGGTCCGCGGCGCGGGCGGCGAGGGCGGGCGGCACGCCCCACGTGCGCAGCACGCCGTCGGCGGTCTCGTGGGAGACCATGACCGACGGCACGCGGGCGCGTCGCGACCATTCCCCCGTCCACCGCAGCGTGGTGCGGTCGGAGACCTCGATCCGGTCGGGGGCGAGTTCGTCGAGGAGGCGGCGGACCCGGCCCTTGTCGGCCATGACCCGGTAGCCGCCGGTGCCGGGCAGGACGGGGCCGGGGAGGGTGACGACCCGGCCCTGCGGGGTGTGCTGGTCGCTCGCGATGTCGCCGGGGACGACGAGGACGGGTTCGTGCCCGGCGGCGAGGTAGCCGCGGCCGAGCTGGTCGAGGGCGGTGCGGAGGCCGCCCGAGGTGGGGGTCACGAAGTTCGCGAGCCGCACGATCCTGAGCCCGGAGCCGCTCCCCGTCCGGCCTTCACGCGAGCCGGAGCCGCTTCCCGTCCGGACCTCGCCCGAGCCGGAGCCGCTCCCCGTCCGGACCTCGCCCGTGCCGGAGCCGCTCCCCGTTCTGGCGCCGCTCATGCCGCCACCGCCGTCCGCTCGCGCAGCACCTCCAGGTAGTGGTCGATCAGCTCGTCGCCGAGCGCCTCCCAGGTGCGCCCCTCGACGGCGGCGCGCCCGGCCCGGCCGTACGCGGCGCGCGTCCCCGGCGCGGCGGCGAGCGCGGCGATCGCCTCGCGCAGCGCGTCCGGGTCGCCCGGGGGCACGAGGAGCCCGGTGCGGCCGTGGTCGACCAGGTCGAGGGGGCCGCCGGCGGCCGGGGCGACGACCGGGACCCCGCTCGCCATGGCCTCCTGGACGGTCTGGCAGAAGGTCTCGTACGGGCCGGTGTGCGCGAAGACGTCGAGCGAGGCGTAGATCCGGGCGAGGTCGGCGCCGGTGCGGCGGCCCAGGAACCGGGCGCCCGGCAGGGCGGCCCGGAGAGCGGGCCCGCTGGGCCCGTCCCCGACGACCACGACCCGGACGCCGGGCAGCGCGCAGGCCCCGGCGAGCAGGTCCACCCGCTTCTCGGGGGCGAGCCGGCCCACGTAGCCGACGAGGAGCTCTCCGTCGGGGGCGAGCTCTCGGCGCAGGGCGGTGTCGCGCAGTTCGGGGCGGAAGCGGACGGTGTCGACGCCTCGTCCCCAGAGCCGGATGCGGCCGATGCCGTGGGCCTCCAGGTCGCGGACGGCGGCGGAGGACGGGGCGAGGGTGCGGTCGGCGGCGCCGTGCACGGCGCGCAGGCGGCGCCAGGCGGCGCCCTCGCCGGTCCCGACGTACGTGCGCGCGTAGCCGGCGAGGTCGGTCTGGTAGACGGCGACGGCGGGTATGCCGAGCCGGGCGGCGGCGGTCATGCCCCGGACGCCGAGGACGAACGGTCCGGCGAGGTGGACGAGGTCGGCGCGGTGGGCGGCGATGGCGGCGGCCACCCGCCGGCTGGGGAGGGCGACCCGCACCTGCGGATAGCCGGGGAGAGGGAGAGAGGGCACCCGGACGACGGCGCAGGGGGCGTCGGCGTCCGCGGCCGGGTCGGCGACGGCGACGGCGGGGGCGATGACGAGCGGGGTGTGGCCCCGCCGGACGAGGTGGCGCGCGGTCTGCAGGGCGCAGTGCGCCACTCCGTTGACGTCGGGAGGGAAGGATTCGGTGACGATGACGACACGCATAGGGGTGTTGTCGTCCGGCTTGGCGTGTCCCCGCCGACGTGGATCTGGACGGGGAGGGAACGTCCCATGAGCGTTTCCCCCGGAGCCGGGAAAACGCACCGGCCCCCGGGGCGGGGCCACGGTCGGCGGGTCGTCCGCCGCAGGCCGCGCCGCCCCGGGGGCCGGGTGGCGGGTGGCTCGGGGGCGGCAGGTCGGGCCGGGAGGGGGTGGTCGGACCTGTCGCTGCCCCGGAGCCGGGGTCAGACCTGGAGGTCCGGCCCTATCCGGTTGCGTACCGCGGTCTGGACCTCGACCTCTTCGGCGGGATCCGCGGCGAGCCGGCGCAATCGTTCGGCGACGCGCACGTCACCGGTCTCGGCGTGCTGGGCCGCGACCTCGCGGGTGGTCTCCTCGCAGTCCCACAGGCATTCGACGGCGAAGCCGGTCGCGAAGGTGGTGTCGGTGGCGGCGAGGGCGCGGGCCACGCGGCCGCGCAGCTGGGAGGAGGTCGTCTCGCGGTAGACGTGGCGCAGCACGGGCGCCGCGCAGGCGATGCCGAGGCGTCCGGCGCCGTCGACGAGGCAGCCGAGCTCGGGGGCGTCGGGTCCTGCGGAGCGGACGGTGCCGCGCAGGGCGCCGAGGACGAGGGGGGTGTCCTGGGCGGTGCCGCGGCAGGCGAGGACCTCGGCGGCGGCGGTGCCGAGGGCGTCGGTGCGCCGGACCCACGCGCGGGCGCGGGCGACGGCGTCCTCGCCGCACATCCGCCGGTAGGCGGCGACGGCGGCGTCGGCGATCTCGCGGGAGTCGCCGTCGGCCGCGGCCTCGACGAGGTCGAGGACGGCGGGGTCCCGTGACTCGGCGAGGTGGTGGAGGGCGGCGCCGCGGGCTCCGGCCGCTCCGTACCGGGCGGCGGCGAGCAGCTCGGGCCGGTCCTCGGGTCCGGCGACGGCGGTCAGGCAGCGGGCGGCGGGGCCGTGCAGCACGGCACCGCGCTCGTACCCCTCCTGCGCCCAGTCGAGGACGGCCTTGACGCTCCAGCCGGGGCGGGGCCCGGCGGGGCGCATCTGGCGCTGCCAGCGGTCGAAGGAGCCCTGGTCCCGGGCGGCCCGGACGCGGGCGCCGACGGACTCGCGCGGGTCCTCGGCCCAGAGCCGCCAGGGTCGGGGCTCGAAGGCGTCGCGGACGACGGCGGCCAGCTCGGCCTCGCCCTCCGCGTCGGCCGGGAAGCGGGCGAGGACGGGCACGGCGAGCGCGCGGAGTCCGGCGTCGTCGTCGCGGACGGCGAGCTCGTCGAGGGCCCAGGCCCAGTTGGCGCCGGTCGCCGCGTACCGCCGGAGCAGCAGCAGGGCGTCCTGGCGCCCGTAGGAGGCGAGGTGCCCGAGGACGGCGAGCGCGAGCCCGGTCCGGGACTCCTCGGTGTCGAGGTGGTCCTCGGCAGCGAAGAGGTGCGCCTCGATCTCGTCCAGGCCTCCGTGGAGGTCCAGGTAGAGACGGGCGTAGTACAGGGAGCGGTTCTCGACCTGCCAGTCGTGGCGGGGGTCGTCGAGAACGCAGTGGTTGAGGGCCGCGAGGGCCTCGGCGCGTGGCGCGGCGAGCGCGTGCAGGGTGCCGTCGCCGCGGCCCCGCTGCAGCAGGCCGAGCAGGGTGCCGCTCGGCGCTATGACTGGATCGAACATGGGAAGACGCCTCACATCAAGCTGTCGACACGACCGGGGGATACCGGGGAGAGCCCGGTCGGGCGGTACATCGCCCGTACGCCTAGGCCGTGCGACAACATTCGGGGCCGCCCGTCGTCGTCATTCGCCTGCCAGTGACCATCTTCCTCAGCCTCTCGTCGGTGGCCCGTTTTGCCGGGCCCGACGTCATGATGACCCACCCATTTCGCCACCGCGACCACATTTACGACGCTGCTCCCACCTGGGGTTCAGCTGCCGTTCACCTGGCTCCGAAGAGCTCCAGGAGCTCGGTCTTGCCGAACATGCGGGCGGTGTCGAGCGCGGACGGAGTCCCGGCCTCCGGATCTGCGCCGCCGGCGAGGAGGGCGCGGACGACGGCGTCCCCGCCCTTGAAGACGGCGCCGGCGAGCGGGGTCTGGCCGCGGTCGTTGGCGCGGTCGGCCTCGGCGCCGCGCTCCAGGAGGGCGGTGACCGCGGCGGCGTGGCCGTGGTAGGCGGCGAGCATGACGAGGGTGTCGCCCCTGTCGTTGGTGAGGTTCGCGGGGACGCCCGCGTCGAGGTAGGCGGCGAGGGCGTCGGTGTCACCCGTGCGTGCGAGGTCGAAGACCTTGGACGCCAGCTCGATGACCTCGGGGTCCGGAGTCTCGCTCATCGGGTGGACCGCCTCTCTCCTGCGTTGTTGGCCTGTGCACGGCAAGCGCGGCCGTACGAGTGAATCGACAGGGTACTGCCCGTCCGGCGACATGACCGCGCCCGGCCGAGGCAAAGATCACGTCATCCCGTCCCCGGACCCGCTTCTAGCGCACGCCGGGCATTTCGCCACCCGGCGAGGCGTCCGGCGTCCGCCGGTCAAGTGAAATCGACCGTTTTTCACTCGAATGCACCTTTAGTCACATAGATACTTGCTGTGAACCTGGAAGGACTCATGGTGACTGTCCCCTCAACCAGGAGAACAACCAATGATCCTGTCCATCTCAGGCGTGGTCCTGCTCGGCATCATCTGCTTCCTGTTCTTCAAGAAGGACGGGATGAAGGCCTCGCACGCCCTCGTCAGCGCGCTGTTCGGCTTCTACCTCGCGGGCACCGCCATCGCCCCGAGCATCACGGCGGGTGGGCAGAGCCTCGCCGGCCTCCTGGGCGGGATCAAGTTCTGACGCCCTCCAGTCCCTTCCAGCGATTCAGGAGTACTTCGTGGCCCGGCGACCACTCCCCCGCATTCTGAGCAGCGGCAGCGCACAGATCGCTCGTAGTCGAGAGATCGCGCGCTCGGCCGCCGACAGCGCCACCGACGTGCTCCATCCACTGATCACGGTCTCCCGTGGTCTGCGGAAGCTGGCCGCGACCGCGCGCGCCAAGTGGGCCGCGACGCCGAAGGAGCGGCGTGGTCCCACGCTGCTCCTGGTCGCGGCCTGCGTCCTGGTCGTCGCCCTCATGCCGTACGGGCCGCTCCTCGCGCTCGTCGTGCTGATGGCCGCGGCCGCCTGGAAGGGGCGGGAACGCCCGGTCGTGAAGACCGGGCCCGACGATGCGGAGATCGCCCGTCTCAAGGGCCTGTACGAGGCCCTCGTGCCGTACTTCTCCGTCCCCGAGGACCCCTCGCCGCTCTTCGCCCACGGCGGGGAGTGGAGCGCCGCCTTCGGGGAGTACGCCTTCGACGAGGACGGGCGGCTCACCCGGCTGCGCATCGCGTACCCCCCGTACTTCACCGACGGCGAGCCGGCCGCCCGCGCCCGCATCGAGCAGCTGCTGCACGCCAAGTCGGGGCGCGGCCGCGAGTACCTCTTCGACTGGGACGAGGAGGGCAACCGGCTCGTCATGAGCGTGCTGCCCGCCCTGCCCACCACCATCGCCGCCCAGCGCTTCGTCACGGTGCCGGGCGAGACCGTCCTCGGCTTCACCGACGCCGACGCCGTGCAGCGGACCGTGCCCGTGGTCGCGGCGGACGGCACGGAGGACGCGCCCGCCGTCGTCTGGCGCACCGGCCCCCGCTCCACCGAGCCGCACCTGCTCGCCGTCGGCCAGCCCGGCAGCGGCACCACCTCCCTGCTGCGCTCGATCGCCCTCCAGGCCCTCCCCCACGGCGACGTGCTGATCGTCGAGGGCGGCGGCACCGGCGAGTACGCGTGCCTGACCGGCCGCGACGGCGTCCTCGCGGTCGAGTGCGGGCTCTCCGGCGCCCTCGCCACCCTGGAGTGGGCGGCGACCGAGACGGAGCGGCGGCTCATCGCCGCGAACCGCGCCCGGCAGGCCGGGCAGCCGGCGCCCGAGGACACCCGCCGGCCGCTGTGGATCCTGCTCGACCGGCCGAGCGTCCTCGGCCACCTGGCCGCCGCCGACGGCCGCCCCGACCCGCAGGAGCTGCTCCAGGTGCCGCTGCGGCACGGGCGGGCGGCGCAGGTCACGGTCGTGGTGGCCGAGCAGTTCGACTCCGTCGACACGCTGAGCGAGTCGGTACGGACCCACACCAGGGCCCGGATCGTCCTCGGCCCCGCCGGTCCGGAGCAGATCGCCGCCGTGCTCGGCGCCCGGCCGCACACCACGCCGACGCCGGAGGTCCCCGCGGGCCGTGGCTACGCGCGCCTGGGCACCGGTCCGGTCCTGCGGCTCCAGGTGCCGGCGACGCCCGACCCGTACGACGACGCGACGAGCGAGACGCACCGCCGGGCGGTCCTCGACCTCCTCCCGGAGCGCCGCGCGATCACGGCCCCGGCCGCGCCCGCCACCCCGGCCGTGGCCGCCGCCCCGGCCGTGGCCGCCGCCCTGGTCAAGACTCCGCCCGCGCCCACCACCCCGCCCGCGCCCGTGTCCCCGCCCGCGCCCGTCTCCCCGCCGGCCGTCACCGCCTCGGACACGGTGACGATCTCGGCCGCGGTGGTCGATACGGTCCCCGGCTCGGCCCCCGAACCGGCCCCGGCGCCCCGCGCCGAACCGGACTCGGGCCCCGCCCCGTTCCACACCCCCGTCCCCGCGGAGGGCTGAGACCGGCACCGGCACGTACGAAGGGTCCCCACGCGCGCGCGTGGGGACCCTTCGTACGTGTCGGCGTGACCGGTCAGGCCACGAACGACCGCGGCGGTTCCGCTCCCCCGCCCGCGCCCGACTCGACCAGTCGGGCCGCGGCGGCGAGCCGGACGGCCGCCTCGTCGGCGACCGGGCCGCCGACCGTGAACGGCAGCCGGACGAAGCCCTCGAAGGCGCCGTCGACGCCGAAGCGGGGACCGGAGGGGACGCGGACGCCGACCCGCTCGCCCACCTCCGCGAGCCGGGAGCCGGAGAGGCCGCCGGTGCGGACCCAGAGGGTCAGACCGCCTCGCGGGACCGAGAACTCCCACTCCGGGAGCTCCCGGCGGACGGCGGCGACCAGCGCGTCCCGGTTCTCCCTGGCCTGCTCGCGGCGGAGGCTCACGGCCTCCTCCCAGCCGCCCGTCCGCATCAGCCAGTTCACACCGAGCTGCTCCAGGACGGGGGTGCCCAGATCGGCGTACGCGCGCGCGGCCACCAGGGAACGGATGACGTCGGGCGCGGCCCGTACCCAGCCGATCCGCATGCCCGCCCAGAAGGCCTTGCTGGCCGAGCCGACCGTGAGGACGGTGGCGCCCGCCGGGTCGAAGGCGCAGACCGGCCGGGGCATCTCCAGGTCCTCGTCCAGGTGCAGCTCGGCCATGGTCTCGTCGACGACGAGGACCGTGCCGGCCGAGCGGGCCGCCTCGACCAGCTGGCGCCGCTGGTCCTCGTCGGCGAGCGCGCCGGTCGGGTTGTGGAAGTCGGCGACGACGTACGCGAGGCGGGGCGCCGCGTCGCGCAGCACCTGGCGCCAGCGGGGCAGGTCCCAGCTGCCGAGGCCCTCGGCCATGGCGACGGGCACGAGGCGGGCGCCGGCCGAGCGCATCAGCTGGAGGATGTTGGCGTACGAGGGCGACTCGACGGCGATCCGCTCACCGCGCCCCGCGAAGAGGTGGCAGATGGCGTCGATGGCGCCCATGGCACCGGTCGTGACCATGATCTGCTCGGGCATGGTGGGGATCCCGCGCGCGGTGTACCGGTCGGCGAGCATCTGCCGGAGCGCGGGCAGCCCGGCCGGGTAGTCCCCGTGCGTGTGGGCGTAGGGCGGCAGTTCCTCCAGGGCGCCCTGGACGCCCCGGGTGAGCCAGGGCTCGGGGGCGGGCAGAGCGGCGCAGCCGAGGTCGATCATCGAGCCGAGGGACTCGGGCGGCAGCGGTTCGAGGCCGCGCGCGGGCAGCGGGTTCCCGGCGGGCACGGCGGTCCAGCTGCCGGCGCCGCGCCGTGACTCCAGGAAGCCCTCGGTGCGCAGCGCCTCGTAGGCCGCGGCGACGGTGGTGCGGCTGACGGTGAGCGCGAGGGCGAGCTCCCGCTCGGCGGGCAGGCGGGCGGCGACCGGGACGCGGCCCTCCAGGACGAGCAGCCGGATGCCGTCGGCGAGGGCGCGGTAGGCGGGCGGCTTGCGGGCGCCGGGTCCGGCGGGCCGGGGCTGCTGCGCCTGGAGCTGCCGGGCGAGCTGAGCCGGTCCCACCGCCGAAGTCCACTGAGCCATGGAAATCAGTCCACCTTCCTCGAATTGGCCATGGGCGACGCCTGATCCCCCGCCACAGAGTGTCATGGGTCAGTCCACTACCACCACCTTGGGGGGCAGTTCCTTGTCCATCGCCTCCGGTCTCCACGGCCGGCACCTCACCCGTCGGCTCGTCCAGCTGTACGTCGGACTCGCGCTGTACGGGGTCAGCTCGGCGCTGCTGGTGCGCAGCGGGCTCGGTCTGGAGCCCTGGGGCGTCCTCCACCAGGGTCTCGCCGAGAAGACCGGGCTGACCATCGGCGTGGTGTCGATCGTCGTCGGTGCGGCGGTGCTGCTCCTGTGGGTCCCGATCCGGCAGCGGCCCGGGCTCGGCACGGTCTCCAACGTGTTCGTGATCGGTCTGGCGATGGACGGCACCCTGGCGCTGGTCCCGGACGTCGACGGTCTGGTCGAGCAGGTGCCGCTGCTTCTGCTCGGCATCGTCCTCAACGGGGTGGCGACCGGTCTGTACATCGCTGCGCGGTTCGGTCCCGGCCCGCGCGACGGCCTGATGACGGGTCTGCACCGGCTCACCGGCCGGTCCATCCGGCTGGTGCGGACGGCGATCGAGGTGGTGGTGGTCGCCAGCGGCTTCCTGCTCGGCGGCTCGGTCGGCGTCGGCACGGTCCTCTACGCGCTGGCGATCGGCCCGCTGGCCCAGTTCTTCCTGCGCTGGTTCGCCGTGCCCGAGCCGGATTCCGTGAGCGCCGTGGTCGCCCAGCGGCCGGACTCCGTCCCCTCCGCCGTAGACAGCGAGACACCGGAAGGCGCCATACTGCGCCCGTGACTCGCGTACGCCACCCCTACCTCGACCACCCCTCCCCCCTCGCGTTCGCCCACCGCGGCGGCACGGCGAACGGCCTGGAGAACACCGCGGCCGCCTTCCGCCGGGCCGCCGCGGCGGGCTACCGCTACTTCGAGACCGATGTGCACACCACGTCCGACGGGGTACTGGTCGCCTTCCACGACGCGACCCTGGACCGTGTGACGGACACCACGGGCCGGATCCGCGACCTGCCGTGGGCGGCGGTCCGGGAGGCCCGGGTGGCCGGCAAGGAGCCCCTGCCGCTCTTCGAGGACCTCCTGGAGGAGTTCCCCGAGGCCCGCTGGAACGTGGACCTCAAGGCCGAGTCGGCCCTCGCCCCCCTCGTCGACCTGATCCGCAGGACCGGCGCCTGGGACCGGGTCTGCGTCGGCTCCTTCACCGAGTCCCGGATCGCGCGGGCCCAGCGCCTGGCCGGTCCGCGGCTCGCCACCTCGTACGGGGTGCGCGGGGTCGCCGGGCTGCGGCTGCGCTCCTGGGGGATCCCGGCGGCGCTGCGGGCCGGAGCCGTGGCGGCGCAGGTCCCGGAGCGCCAGGCGGGGATCCCGGTGGTCGACCGCCGGTTCGTGCGGGAGGCGCACGCGCGCGGGCTCCAGGTCCATGTGTGGACCGTGAACGATCCCGCACGGATGAACTCTCTCCTCGACCTGGGGGTCGATGGCATCATGACCGATCATCTGGAGACGCTGCGCGACGTGCTCACCGATCGGGGAGCGTGGGTCTGAGCCGCGTCCCGACCACGGGGACGAACGAGGGGGCGCGGCCGTGACCGCTGACACCACCGAGCCGGAGGAGTACGCCACCGGTCCCGCCGAGCGAAAGCGCGAGCAGCGGGGCTGGTACTTCTACGACTTCGCGTGCTCCGTGTACTCGACGAGCGTGATCACCGTGTTCCTGGGGCCGTACCTGACCTCGGTGGCGCGGGCCGCGGCGGACGCCGACGGGTTCGTGCACCCGCTGGGGATCCCGGTGAAGGCGGGCTCGCTGTTCGCGTACGCCGTCTCCGCCTCGCTCGTGGTGGCGATCCTGGCGATGCCCCTGGTGGGCGCGGCGGCCGACCGCACGGGCCGGAAGAAGCCGCTGCTCGCGGCGGCGGCGTACCTGGGGGCGGCGGCCACGACGGGGATGTTCTTCCTCGCGGGCGACCGCTACCTGCTCGGCGCCTTCCTGCTGATCGTGGCGAACGCCTCGCTGTCGGTCTCGATGGTGCTCTACAACGCCTATCTGCCGCAGATCGCGGAGCCCGACGAGCGGGACGCGGTGTCCTCGCGCGGCTGGGCCTTCGGGTACACGTCCGGCGCGCTGGTCCTCGTCCTGAACCTGGTCCTGTACTCGGGCCACGACTCCTTCGGGCTCACGGAGGGCGAGGCGGTCCGGATCTGTCTGGCCTCGGCCGGTGTGTGGTGGGGCGCCTTCACGCTCGTGCCGCTGCGCCGGCTGCGCGACCGGCAGGTCCGTCCGGAGGGCGGCGGGCGGGCCGGCGAGGGGGCGGTCGGCAGCGGCTGGCGCCAGCTGCGGGCGACGCTGAAGGACATGCGCCGGCACCCGCTGACGCTCTCCTTCCTCCTCGCGTACCTGATCTACAACGACGGCGTGCAGACGGTGATCTCACAGGCCTCGATCTACGGCTCCGAGGAGCTGGACCTCGATCAGACGACGCTCATCACGGCGGTCCTGCTGGTCCAGGTGCTCGCGGTGGCGGGGGCCCTCGGGATGGGGCGACTCGCCCGGGTGTACGGCGCCAAGCGGACGATTCTGGGCTCGCTGGCGGTCTGGACGCTGATCCTGGTGGCGGGCTACTTCCTGCCGGCGCACTCGCCGGTGTTCTTCTACTTCCTGGCGGCCGCGATCGGTCTGGTCCTGGGCGGCAGCCAGGCGCTGTCGCGTTCGCTGTTCTCGCATCTGGTGCCGCGCGGCAAGGAGGCGGAGTACTTCTCGGCGTACGAGATGAGCGACCGGGGGCTCAGCTGGCTGGGTCCGCTGGTGTTCGGTCTCGCGTATCAGCTGACCGGAAGCTACCGGGATGCCATCATCTCCCTGGTGATCTTCTTCGCCGTCGGTTTCACGCTGCTCGCCCGGGTCCCGGTCCGGCGTGCGGTGGAGGCGGCGGGGAACCCGATACCCGACCGTATTTAGACGTGGCGGTGAAAGGGCGGTAGTGTACGCGTTTGGCCTGCCAGGCGGACCGTTACTGCGTGCTGCTTTGGTGAAGACACCGGGTCACATCTGCCGTCAGATGTGACAAAACGGGCACTGGTGGGTACAACAAGGGGCGGCACGACGGGCGACGCATGACCCGGCACGGGAATCTTTACCGCCGACCGGACGTTGACCGGATAACGACGACAGCGACACCTGTCCTGTGGGCGACAAGCCCGGGAGGCACGATTCATGAGTGAGCGAGCTCTTCGCGGCACGCGCCTCGTGGTGACGAGCTACGAGACCGACCGCGGCATCGATCTGGCCCCGCGCCAGGCGGTGGAGTACGCATGCGAGAAGGGACATCGTTTTGAGATGCCCTTCTCGGTCGAGGCGGAGATTCCGCCGGAGTGGGAGTGCAAGGTCTGCGGAATCCAGGCACTCCTGGTGGACGGGGACGGACCTGAGGAGAAGAAGGGCAAGCCTGCGCGTACGCACTGGGACATGCTCATGGAGCGGCGCACCCGCGAGGAGCTGGAGGAGGTCCTCGCCGAGAGGCTGGCCGTCCTGCGCTCCGGCGCCATGAACATCGCCGTGCATCCGCGCGACAGCCGCAAGTCCGCCTAGCGGACGGCCGCAAGAGCACAACGCCGCGGGGCCCGGTACACGCATCGTGTACCGGGCCTG